>JBHYGP010000074.1:0-6183 GCA_051858935.1 Sphingomonas sp. | reverse complement strand
GTGCACCGCTTTCGCTGAAGATCGTGCCGGTTCCGGCGTGCCGCACGCGCTACGAACTCGCGATAACGTCGGATCTGGAAGCCAGCGCCAATGGCGAAATGGTGCGAATCAGCTCGGGCTATTACGACAGCTTCGGCACCGAACTGGCACCCGTGGCGATCGCGCATGAACTGGCGCACAATATCCTGCGTCACCGCGACCGGCTGAAAGCCGTTGGGGCAGAGTTCGGCCTTCTGTCGGGCTTTGGTCGCAACGCCGACCTGTTCCGCCAGACCGAGTTACAGGCGGACATCCTTGCGGTTCATCTGCTCGCCCGGGCGGGTTACCCGGCCGATCTTGCCAGCCGATTTCGCCAGCACCCGGTGGCCAAGGCGCGGTCGGGCGCGTTTCAACTCCGTTCGCATCCGCATTGGAAGGACCGGCTGCGCGTGGCGCTGGCCGAAGCGGCGCGAATTGCGGCGAACGGGCCGGGCGCGCCGTTCGTTGGCGAACGCGATTCGCCGCTTACCGGAGACTGGCGCCCGCTGATCCCGAACGACTAAACGCCCAGCCATTCCCGAATCGCGTCGGTCACCGGTTGGGGCTTTTCCCACGGCACGAAATGCCCGGCATCGACCTTCACGATTCTCAGATCGGGGATCAGCGCGTCGAGCCCTTCGAGTTGGACCGGGAGCAACGCGGTGTCGCGCATCCCCCAAATCACCAGCACCGGCATGGCCAGCGGCGGGAAGGGGCCGTCGAGGAATGCGGGCCGCTCCGGCGTCTCATCCATCGCGGGGACGACGATCGCACTGGCGCGATACCAGTTGAGCATCGCGGTCATCGCGCCCGGCTGGCTCCACTCGTCGATATAGGCGGCACGCTCGGGCGCGACCAGTTCGGGGTCGGTATGCTTGGCAAAGGTCGTGTCGAAGAAACGATCGACCCCCATCGCGGCGATCTGGGCGTCGAGCGCGGGATTGCGGAACGCGCGAATATACTGGCTCGCCGCGCGCTGGCCCATGTCGTCATACATCGACTTCTGGAAGACGAACGGGTGGGGGGCGTTGACGATCACCAGCCGTTCGACCCGGTCGGGATGCTGGAGCGCGGCCATCCACGCAATCGCCCCGCCCCAGTCATGGCCGACCAGCACGAATCGCTCCTTGCCGAAATGGCTGGCGAGCGCGAGCAGGTCGGCGACCGGCTTGTCGGGAGTATATTGATCGACCCCCTCGGGCTTGGACGATCGCGCGAAGCCGCGCTGGTCGGGGGCGATGACGAAATGGCTCTTCGCCAGTTCCGGGATCTGGTGCCGCCAGGTGCGGTGCGATTCGGGAAAGCCGTGGAGGAGGATGATCGCGGGCGCAGCGGGGTCGCCCGCGGTGGCGACGTCGAGCTCGACCCCGGTGGGCAATGCGATGCGCTGAAGTTCAAAGGCCGACATCCACGCCTCTCCGCTATTTTTTTCGAATATGCGGTTTGTTTCATCGTCGACCGGGGCGTTCAAGCCTTTTCACACCGTCATCCTGAACTTGTTTCAGGATCCACTGCTCCCCAAGCGACTGACCCGCTGATGGTGGGGTGGATGCTGAAACAAGTTCAGCATGACGGATAGATAGGGAGCGGCGGATGTTATCCGTCGATCACGGATAACTCACCGTCTTCGGCACCTCGGGGATCGGGATGAATTCCTTGTCATCGCCCGGCACCGTGGGGAACAGCCCGGCCTTCCAGTCTTCCTTGGCCTGATTGATCCGGTCACGGTCGGACGAGACGAAATTCCACCACACATGACGCGGGGTGCTGAACGCGTCGCCCCCGCACAGCATCACCCGGCCGCCATCGACCGAACTCAGCCGCGCGGCGACGCCGGGGCGTAGTACATACAGCGTCTGCGGTTCCAGCTCGACGCCGTCCAGCCGCGCCTGCCCCATCGCCAGATAGACCGCGCGCTCCTCCGCCGCCGCGTCGATCGGCACGCATGCCCCTTGGTCGAGCAGGATGTCGGCATAGATCGTCCCGGCATAGGTCGTGGTCGGCGCGGTCTGGCCCCAGAGCGACCCCATGATGATCCGCGCCTTCACCCCGCCATCCTCGATCATCGGCAGATCGGCCTTGGCGACATGCTCGAACGCCGGGTCCATCTCCTCGAACCGCTCGGGCAACGCCAGCCAGGTCTGGATGCCCGACAGCTCCGGCCCGGCCGCGCGCTCGCCGGCGGGGGAGCGTTCGGAATGGACGATGCCATTGCCAGCGGTCATCAGATTGACCGCCCCCGGCTCGATCGTCGCGAACGTGCCAAGGCTGTCGCGATGGTCGATCGCGCCGGCGAACAGATAGGTGACGGTGGCGAGGTTGATATGCGGGTGCGGCCGCACGTCGATGCCCGTCCCGACCTCAAGATGCGCCGGCCCCATCTGATCGAAGAAGATGAACGGCCCGACCATCGTGCGCGGCCGCGAGGGGAGGGTGCGATGCACCTTGAACCCGCCCAGATCGTGGGTGGTGGGGTGGATCGTATGGATGAACAGGTCGTCGGTCACGCCGCGTCTCCGAATTGGGTCGCGACACAGATAGGGACGTGGCGCACGTTGCGCCATCCACCCGAGCGGGTGGCTTTACTCGCCCGGCGCGCTGGCCTTGATCGCCATGGCGTGGACGCGCTCGACCATCAGGTCGCCCAGCGCACGGTTGACCAGCCGCTGGCGGTCGAGCCGCGACTTGCCCGCGAACGCCGCGCTTTCGATCACCACGGTGAAGTGCGATTCGCCGCTGCCATCGTCGCCGCTATGGCCGCGATGCTTGGCGCTGTCGTTGATCACCTCGAGCTTTGAGGGGACGAGCGCGCTGGTCAGGCGGGCGGCGATTTCGGTGGCAACGGGGCCGGTAGCGGTATCGGTCATCGCGCTTATATAGGCCGCTTTTGCCCCGGAGTTTAAGTGTCTCGCGAGCCGCGCAAGGATCGTCCCCAAGCCCGCTTCCACGGTCGCGTGGAGGCGCCCGGCCGCCTGTGCGCCGAACCGGGCTGCGCCGAAGCGGGCGAGTTTCGCGCGCCCTTGGTTCACGGGCAGCGCAGCGGCGACGGGCCGGGCGCGTATCGCTGGCTATGCCTCGATCATGTCCGCGCGTTCAATTCGGGTTACAATTTCTTCTCAGGGATGAGCCCCGAGGAAATCCACGCGGCGCAGCGCCCCTATGCCGGGTGGGAGAGCGAGAGCCGCGCGTTCACCTCCACCGGTGGCGCGGACCGCCCGCCGCGCTGGGCCGACTTCGCCGACCCGCTCGACGCGATCGGTGCGCGCTTCCGCGCTGCCCGTCCGCAAGAGCGCAAGGACGGCAAGCCGCTATCGGGCAAGGACCGCGAGGCGATGAAAGTGCTGGCGCTCGATCTCGACGCCGACCGCATGGCGCTGCGCCGCCGCTATTCGGACCTGGTTCGCCAATATCACCCCGACCGCAATGGCGGCGACCGCAGCCATGAAGGCGCGCTGCAAAAGGTGATCGAGGCGTATCAGCAGCTGAAAAGCTCACCCGCGTTCGCTTAGCTCCCGCAGCCGCCGCACCCCCCGCCGCCACAGCCGCTTCCGCCACTATCGCTGCTCGAGTCACCCCCGCCGCTGCTACCCGAATCGCCGCTCGCCGCGCGCATCTTGTGGAACGCGTCGAACTCCGATCCGGCAAGCACTGCGGTGCCGAACAAGGCGACCGCCATCCCCGTTTCCGCGGTCTGTGGTGCGCGGCGGATGCGGTCGGCATTCGAACGTGCCTTGGTCAGCGCTTCGCTGCCAGCGCGGGTCAGCCGCGCGATTGTGCCGGCGCGGATCAGCGCGAGGACCAGCGTCACCACCAGCAGCGCGATCAGGAACCCGACCGGCCGATCGCGCGCCTCGCCGATCGCCAGCTTGGTCGCGCCGAACATCAGCAGCATCGCATAGGGGAGCAGCGCCCAGTAGCGCAGATTGGCGCGCTCGCCGCTGTCGAGCATCAGCCCGGCCCGTTCCAGATCGGTCTGGATCCGGGTTGCTTCGGGCCGCACCGCGCGCTCGATCCGCGCCAAGTCGAGCGGAGCGCTGAGTGCGAGCACGCCGGTTTCGGCGGCGGTTGCGGCGTTGCGCGAGAGGATGTCGAGCTGTCCCTTGTCGCCGACGACCAGCGCCTTGGCCGCGAGCAACCGCGCGGTCACGGTGTCGGCAAGCCGCGTGCTGCCGCCGGACAGATAGGCGAGCTGTTCGGGATCGGTCACCGGGTGCCGCCGCCCCTCGGGCCGCATCCGTGCGGGAATGATGACCCCGAGCAGGATCACGATGAGCAACAGGGTGATGTAGAGCAGGAGAAAGGGACCACCGGTCCAATCGAACGGGCCCATATCAGGTCACTCCAAGGTAAAGCGCGAGCGCGGTCATCGTGAGCAGGACAAGCACGTAGAGCGCGGCCTGCCAGCGCGGCACGATGAATGCCTCGCGCGGATGCACCCGCCGCGCGCGGGGATCGTCGATCAGCCGCCGGGCGGCTGAAGGCCAGATATCGGAAGGGGGCGGGGCGCCGAACGCGGCCTCGTAGCGCGCTAGCGTGTCGGCATATTGGCGGTAATAGCGGCGATGTTCCTCGCCCCCGCCCGCGGTCGGGCCGTGATGGAGCGGACGGCCGAGGATTTCGGGGCAGAACCGCTCCCAATAGTCGCGGGTGTAGCTAAGGTGGAGGTGCCACGCCTGATCGACCGCGTCGGACGGGGTCGCGGGTGCGTCGCCGGTGACGGCGAGAAAGGCGAAGCGGCGATATTCCTCGATCACCCGATCCGCCGTTGCGGCGCTCCATCCATTTTCGCGCGCCAAGCGTGCGGAAAAGGAGAGCGCCGCTTCGGGGGGACCGATCTCGTAACGGGCGATGCGTTGCCAGACCGGGTGGCCGGCGGTGGTGTCGGGGACGGGGTCCGCTGCACGCATCTATTCTCCTACTAACACGATAGGAGAATCTGTCAAGCCGCTACCAGCCCTCGCCCGCATCGATCCGCGCGCGGCGGGCGAGTTCTTCGGCGGTGGGTTCGGGGAACTGGAAGTCGGCGATCTCCACCGCGCCCTTCACGTCATAGGTCGCCATCGCGATGCCGTTGCGCGTCACGCGATGCTCGACCAGCTCCAGCGACCGGGGCGGTGTGCCGTCGCCGAACATCCGCTTGCCCGTGCCCAGCACCACCGGCGCGGTCATCGTCACGATCCGGTCGAGCAGGCCGCGTTCGAGCAGCTGCGGATAGAGGGTCGAGCTTCCCTGAATGACCAGGTTCGGCCCGTCGCTCACCCTGAGCGCGGCGAGCGCGTCCATGTCGGCGAGGCGTTGGCTGCCCTCCCATTCCAGCCACACATCGCGCGACGTCAGCACATATTTGCGGATCGTGCGGAACAGGTCGCCGATCTCGTCGCCCTCGGGCGCGAACGGCCAGTGCGCGGCGAAAATCTCATAGGTCCGCCGACCGAGCAGAAGGTCGAACGGCGGCTTGAACACGCTGTCCACCTGATTGCCGATGCCTTCGTCGAACAGTGCGGCAAGCCAGCCGCCCTGATCGAATCCGCCGGTCCAGTCTTCTTCGGGACCGCCGGGGGCCTGCATCACCCCGTCGAGGCTGACGAACGCGGCGCCGATAATGCGTCGTGGCATGGTCGTGATCCTCTAATCGCGGTCGGGTGCACCGAGCGGGAAGAAGTGCCGATACGGCCGCGCGCCATCGACCGCGCGTGCAACCGATGGGCGAGCGAGCAGCCGGGCGCGGTAGGCGCGCAGGTTCGCATGGGCTTCCGGGATCGGGATGATCCAGTCGGCGTAGAACAAGGCTGGCGCTGCGGAGAGGTCGGCAAGCGTGAAGCTGTCGGTCGCCGCCCATGTCCTCCCGGCCAGATGCGCGTCGAACCAGGCGTAACTGGTGGCGAGCTGCGCCGCGACCTGCTCGTCCGCCATCGGGTCGCGCTTGTCCCCCGGCCGGATCGCGTTGAACACCAGCCGGGTGGCGGGGTCCATGATCTGCTGGTCGAACAATCGATCGAGCATGCGCACCTGCAATGCCGCGTCCGGGTCTGCGGGGATCAGCCGCGGCGCGCCCGACTGCCGGTCGACATGCTCGGCGATGACACTCGATTCGCCGAGCACTAGATCGCCATCGACCAGCAGCGGGAAGCGCTTGAACGGCCAGATCTCGGCCCAGCGCGCGCT
>JBHYGP010000073.1:0-6196 GCA_051858935.1 Sphingomonas sp. | reverse complement strand
GATTCCGAGCTGCTGGTGCCGGTGCCGCTGCACCGCTGGCGGATCTGGGGGCGGGGGTTCAACCAAGCGCTGCTGATCGCATGGGGGCTCGGCGACGCCACGAAGATACCCGTCGCGCCCGACCTGCTTCGCCGTGTGAAGGCAACGCCCGTCCTCCGCGGCCTAGGCCCACGCGGTCGGGCCAAGGCCGTCGCCGGAGCCTTCGCTCTCGCCCCCGGTGCCCGCGACGCGGTGCGCGGCAAGGCGATCATATTGGTCGACGATGTCCACACCAGCGGCGCGACCACCAGCGCCTGCGCCCGCATCCTCAAGCGCGCTGGGGCACGCAGCGTCACCATCCTGTGCTGGGCGCGCGTGATCGACGACGCGGAGGCGGATTGACAAGCGGCACCGCGATCCACAACTCGGAACCATGGCCAAGATCGAAATCTACACCAAGGCATTTTGCGGATATTGCCACCGCGCCAAGAGCCTGCTCGACAGCAAGGGCGCGGATTACGAGGAATTCGACCTCACCATGGGCGGGCCGAAGCGGCAGGAGATGCTTCAGCGCGCCAATGGCCGCAGCACGGTGCCGCAGATCTTCATCGACGGCGCGCATATCGGCGGTTCGGACGACCTCATGGCACTGGAGCGTGAGGGCAGACTGGACGCGCTGCTCAACGCGTGACTCGCGCCGCGATCCTTCAGATGACCAGCGGCATCGACCCGCTGGCCAATGCCCGCACGCTGGTCGAGGCGATCGCCTTGGCGGCGGGGGAGGGCGCGGCGATGTTGTTCACCCCCGAAATGTCGGGCCTGCTCGACCGGGACCGGAGACGTGGCGCCGAGTCGATCGTGGCGGAAGCCGCCGACGCCGTTCTCGCCGCTGTCCGCGAAGCCGCCGCGCGCCATGGCATCTGGGTCCAGCTCGGCTCGCTCGCCTTGCGCGGCGATGACGGCCGCTTCGTCAATCGCGGCTTTGTGATCGACGCCAGCGGCGCGATCCGCGCCTCCTATGACAAGCTCCATCTGTTCGACGTCGATCTGCCCACCGGCGAGCGCTGGCGCGAATCCGACGCCTATGCCCCGGGCGACCGCGCGGTGGTGGTGGACACGCCACTCGGCGCGCTCGGCCTGTCGATCTGCTACGACATCCGCTTCCCCGATCTCTATCGCGCGCTGACCGATGCCGGCGCGACCCTGCTCGCAGTCCCCGCCGCGTTTACCCGACCCACCGGCGCAGCGCATTGGCACACGCTCCTCCGCGCCCGCGCGATCGAGGCCGGGGTGCATGTCGTCGCCGCCGCCCAGACCGGCACGCACGCAGACGGTCGCACCACTTACGGCCACAGCCTCGCGATCGACCCATGGGGCGAAGTGCTGCTCGACATGGATGAGCACGCAGGTCTCGGCTTCGTCGAGATCGACCCCGCGCGCGTCACCGATATCCGCAGCCGCGTCCCAGCCATCGCGCATCGCCGTCCGATCCCGCCGGTCACCCGCGCATGATCGTGTTCGACCTCAAATGCACCCACGCGCATGTGTTCGAGGCATGGTTCGGATCGAGCACCGACTATGAGGACCAGCGCGCGCGTGGCCTGCTGTCCTGCCCGATCTGCGGCGATGCAGACGTCACAAAGGCCGTGATGGCCCCCAACATCCCCGCCAAGGGCAACCGCGCTCCCGCCATATCCGCTGCGGCACCGGACCCCAAGGCGCTGATGGCCGCGCTCGCGCAGGTTCAGGCCAAGATGCTCGAAGGCTCGCAATGGGTTGGCATGTCCTTCGCGGACAAGGCCCGCGCGATGCACGCCGGTGAAGAAACCACCGCCCCGATCCACGGCCAGGCCAGCCTGGCCGAGGCCAAAGCGCTGATCGAAGACGGCGTCCCCGTCGCGCCGTTGCCCTTGCCGGTGATCCCGCCGGAGCAGTGTAACTGAATTGACCGCGCTTTCGTGCGCGCCTAACCAGCCGCCGTGTGTCCCGGTAGCTCAGCAGGATAGAGCAACAGTTTCCTAAACTGCAGGTCGGAGGTTCGAATCCTCTCCGGGACACCAGTCAAATATCGATATACCCCCGCCGCGCCGCGATGATCACCGCTTGCGTCCGGTCGCTGACGTCCAGCTTGGCGAAGATGTTCTTGAGGTGCGCCTTGACCGTGTCGGTCGAGACCTGAAGCCGCCATGCCACCTGCTTGTTGGGGTGCCCCTCCGCGACCAGCCGCAGGATCGCGACCTCGCGCTCGGTCAGTCGTTCGTCGAGGGCATGGGCGGCGATTTCCTGCGCGATCTCCGCGCTGATCGGGCGGCGGCCGGCATGGACCGCACGGATCGCGTCGATCAGCTCGCGGCGGATGCAGCTCTTGAGCAGATAGCCGTTCGCCCCGACTTTCAGCGCGCGCAGCGCCTGGCTGTCGCCGGGATAGGTGGTCAGCACCAGAATCGGCGCGCGCGGTGCGCTGGCGCGAATACTCTCAATCGCAACAAACCCGCTGCTGCCCGGCATCTGAAGGTCCATCAACGTCACATCGGGGGTCAGTTCGGCAAAGCGCGTGATCGCCTCCACGCCATCGCTCGCCTCGCCGACCACGGTCATGTCCGGCTGGCGCTCGATCACCGCGACGATCCCCTCGCGCAGCATCGGATGGTCGTCGACGACGAGCACGCGGATCGCAGCCTCAGTCATCGTCACCTCCGCGCGCATAGGCGATCGATGCCGGCACGATCAGCGTGACATCGGTGCCGCCGCCCGGCCCCGGCGTGATACTCAGCTCGCCACCGATGCGGTGCGCGCGCTCGCGCATCGAGGGCAAGCCGAAATGCCCCTCGCGCTCTCCGCTGCGCAAAATGTCCGGCGAAATGCCCGCGCCATCGTCGCGGAAACGGACCACCAGCGCCTGCGCGCGCCAGACGATCTGGATCGAAACCGCCCGCGCTCCGGCATGTTTCCAGATGTTGAACAGCGCTTCATTCGCCACGCTTGCCACCTCGCTGAACACGATCGGGTCGAGCTGCCGGGGCTGGCCTTCGCTCGCCGCGCTGACCTTCACCTCCGCCGCAAATCCCTGTTTGCGCGCGATCTCCAGCAACCGCTGGTCGAGCGCGTCGGCATCGCCGGTCGGCGCGCGCAGGTCGCGCACCCGGTCGCGCCCTTCGGCCAGCATCTCCTCGGCACGGTCGAGCGCATCCTCGATCGCGCGGCGCGGCGCGCCCCGCTTGGGCATCTCTTCGGCCACCAGATGCAACCGCAAGATCAGCGCCTGGATCGACTGCAGCAGGGTATCGTGCAACTCGCGCGCAATCCGTTCGCGCTCATGCAGCCGCTCGGCCATCTGCGCGCGGATGCGTCGGCTCAACCCGCGCAACCGCAGCCGGAACAATAGCGTCAGCACCGCCCCCGCAGCGACCAGGCAGAGTAGCGCGAAGAGCGGCGTCTGGACGAATGTGGGCGGAATGGTCAGCGCGACGACTGCGGCTTTCGGGTTCCATACCCCGTCATTGTTCGCCGCCATCACTTCGAACCGGTACTGGCCCGGCCAGAGATTGGTGTAGAATGCCTGACGCCGCGATCCCGGATCGATCCAGTCGCGATCGACCCCGCTCAACCGTACGCGAAACCGTACACGGCCCGGCTCGGCGAGGCTGAGGCCGCTATAGTCGATCGCCAGCCGATTGGTCCCCGCTGGCAGTGTCAGCGCGGTGGGATCGATATGGCGTTCCCCATCGGCGGTCACCGCGCTGATCGTGACCAAAGGCGGGGTGGTGTTGCGCCGCAGCCTTGCCGGGTCGATGCGGATCACCCCCTGTCGCGTCAGCACCCATAGCCGCCCGTCGCCGCCTTGGGTCAGTTGCAGCCCGTCCGCCCCCTGTGTGCGGCTGACGAAGCCGTCCTGTTCGTCGAACAGCGCATAGGCGATTGGCGCGCGCGGCTGGCGGAACGCGCGGTCGAGTTCGGCGCTCGCGATACGGATCACGCCGCGATTATTGACCAGCCAGGTGGTGCCGTTAGCCGTCTGCACGATCCCGCGCACCCCGCGCAGCCAGGGATGCCGGTCGATCGCCAGCCGGTCGAACCCGCGACCGTTCCACCGGGCCAGGCCGGTGCCGCCGCCGATAATCAGCCCACCGACGCTGTCGTAGACCACGGTGATCCCCGCGACCCCGATCCTCTCATTGGTCCACAGCCGGGTGCGCCTGTCCTCGATCCGCATGACCGCGCGGCGATCGAGGATGATAACCGCGCGGCCTTGCCGGTCGATCACCACGTCCTGCGGGCGCCGGCGCTCGGGCCCAGGCACCGCGACGTCGCGCCAGCCATCCGGTCCGGCGATCCCGATCCCGCGCCCGAAGCGCGCGACCCATAGCTGGCCGCGGCCATCGACGCCGCAGCCGAACACCTCGCCCTCGGGCAGCCGACTTGTCTCCACCGCGCGTCCCGCGCGCAGCCGCACCATCCGCCCCGGCAGCCCCGCCCACACCCCGCCGCCCGGGTCGGCGCACAAAGCCCGCGCCCCTGCGACGCCGGCTGATACGACGACCGGCTCGGCTTCGCGATCGACCCGATACAGCCGGTCACGCGCAATGAACCAGGTTACGCCGTCGGTGTCGGTCGCGGCCAGATAGCCCGTTGGAGAGCCGCGCGGCGGGCTGGCGAGTGCGACCAGATTGGCGGGGCGGAACTGGTCCAGTCCTGCCTCGCTCGCCACCCAGATGCTGCCCTCGCGGTCGCGCAGCAGCGCCATCGCCTGATTCGAACTCAGGCCATGGTCGGTGCGGAACACCGGGGGCGGGGCCGCATCGCGCGTGTCGGTGGCGGCGATCCGAAAGACGCCGCCGGTATAGGTCGTACCCCATAGCGCGCCGCCGGGATCGGCCATCAGCGATGTGTAGCGGATATCGGCGACCGGTGGGCGAACCCGGGGGTCGGCGGCGCGGGTCGCCCCGGCGGGATAGTCAGGCAGCATGCGCGTCCCCGACTGGTCGGCCAGCCAGATCCGCCCGCGTGCATCCTGCGCCATGCTCGCGCCCTCGCGGATGCGCAGCGGCGTCGCCTCGAACCGCGCAGCACCAGGGCGCAGGAAAAGCAGGCGGGTCTGCATCGCGACCCACACCACCCCGTCGCGCGCCACCATCAAGCTCGCGACATGCTCATTGTCCGGCACGCCGCGCCGCGCGTCGATCAGGTCCCAGCGGCCATTGGCGAAGCGCTTGAGCGCGCGGCGTCCGCGCCCGCCGACCACCCAGATCGCGCCGTTCTGCCCTTCATGGATGCCGGTTACCTCGCCCGGCGGGTCGGGCATATGCATCCGCGCCAGCCGCCCGCCGCGCATCGCCTCGACCCCCGCGCCGCCGGCATAGCCGACCCACAGCACGCCGCGCCGCGTCACGGTGAGTGCACTGACCGGGATTGCGCCGGGCGGGTGGCCGGGTGCGACCGCGACGCCCTCGAAACTTACCCCGTCGAACCGGAACAGCCCCTCATAGGTGCCGAGCCACAGATAGCCGTCGGGGGTCTGCGCCAGCGCCTGGACGAAATCCGGGACGCCATCCTCGCTGGTCCAGGCGCGGTGGATGAAACCGTCAAACCCTGGCGGCGCATCGCGCGCGGCGAGCAGCGCGGGGCATGCCACGGCCAACAGCAACGCCAACAGCCGATGCCATGTTCGCACGCCCAGTCCCAACCTCATGCCCCTTGATGGTCAAGTCTATCAGCTTGCCCGCGCCCGCGCGACCTACCCGATCGGGTGGCGGACTATACCTTTGGGGGGATGGCCGAAATCCGGCGCGGGGCAGAAGATCGCGGGGCAATCCGCAGCAGGAGCCTGTCATGCCCCCGACCCAAAGCGCGTCCACTCTCATCACCCGTCGCGATCTGTTGACCGCCGCCGCGATGCTGAGCGGTGCGGCGGCGTTGCCGGACGGCGCATTCCCGGCCTTTGCCGCCACCAAAGCAGGAGACCGAACCATGGCTACGATCACCACTCAGGATGGAACCGAAATCTTCTACAAGGACTGGGGGCCGAAGGACGCGCAGGCCATCGTCTTCCATCACGGCTGGCCGCTCAGCGCGGACGATTGGGACGGCCAGATGATGTATTTTCTGCTCAACGGCTTTCGCGTCATCGCGCATGACCGCCGCGGCCACGGCCGGTCGTCCCAGACCGACACGGGCAACGAGATGGATACCTATGCCGCCGATGTCGCGGCGCTGACCG
>JBHYGP010000072.1:0-6217 GCA_051858935.1 Sphingomonas sp. | reverse complement strand
CCACCGCGACCTGGAACCGCCCCTGCTGATAGGGAAAGTCCTTCCAGTTGATTTCCAGCCCGCGCACCAGCTGCGGATCAGGCTCGGCGCTGCGGTCGATCTGCAGTCCGATCGAGGCTTCGCGCTGGTTTCCGTCCGCGCCAATCCAGGGCTCGCCGAGCTTGGGGGGAAGCGCCGCCTGCGCCAGTGCGATCGCTGGAAACAACAGTGCAATCATAACGCCCCCGCCTGCGACCTAGAGTTCGTCAATCATGCCCGCCAGCGTGTCGAGACACGCATGGGCGAGAGCTTTGCACCGTTCCGGCGACCAGCCGAATTCGGCGTCGGGGCTGGGGTCGTGATCCTTGAACGGCATTTCCAGCGTCATCGACACCGCGCCGAACCGCTCGGCGAGCTGGTTGGTCGACATCGACAGATTGGCCTGCCCCGGCGCCGACTTGTCATAGCCTTTTTCAAGCTGGAACAGCGGGGTTGCGGCGGCGAGGTTGCGGCCGAACGCGTAATATTTCTCGCCGAGTGCGTCGGTCCAGCTCGGGATGCCCTCGAACCCCGCCAGGAAGTTCGCCGGAATCGCCTCATCGCCATGCACGTCCATCGCGAAATCGACCCCGGTTTCGTCCATCGCCGCGCGGACGAGGAACACTTCCGGGCTCTGCTCCATTGTCGGCGCATGCCATTCGCGGTTGAGGTTCACCCCCGCCGCGTTGGTGCGCAGATGGCCACGGAAGCTTCCGTCCGGGTTCATATTGGGCACGATGTGGAACGTCGCCTTGGCCCGCAGTGCCTGCGCCGTCGCGTCGTTCGGGTCAGTCAGCTTTTCCAGCGCGCCCTCGGCCCACCATTCGGCCATCGATTCGCCGGGATGCTGGCGGGCGTAGAGCCACACCTGTTTCGGCCCGGTGCCCAGCGTAAGCAGGTCCATCGCCCGCCCGTCGAGCGTCTGGCCCAGCTCACGATGCGTCACGCCAGGCTTGGCCGCCATGCGTGCGATCAGGTCGGCATGGCGCTCCATGCTGTACGGCGCGAAATAGGCGAACCACGCGACGTCGCTGTCGAACCTGTGGGTGAAGCGGAACACGCCGGCTTCATAGGCACCATCGGTCAGCCGCCACGCGACGCGATCGGTGCTCACCCGCGCGCGATAGCCCGGCCAGCCGAACGCATAGGCCGCTTTGCCCGCATTGACGATGCGAAAGGTCAGCGTCCGCCCCTTTGCGCCGGCGACGCGGAAGTGGAACCACTGAAAAAAGTCGGACTGGTGGTCGGCGACGATCTCGACATCGACGGTGTCCCCGTCGATGTCGATCAGGCGGATGTTGCCGCTGTCGAACGCGGCATTCAGTTGGATGGTCATTTCACCGTGATAGTGATCCCCGACTGGCCGGGAAAGCCCTTGAACAGCGCATTCGAGAGCTTGGCGGCAGTGTCTGCAGGTTGCGTGCCGTCAGCGGCGCCGAGCGTCTCGGTCATGGCCTTGCCCTCCCAGATCACGGTATTGTCGCCGCGGCGGCGCAGCTGGACGGCCAGTTCGGAGGCATAGATTGTCTTGGTCTTGCTACCGATCCCGACGCTCCCGCCGGCCCCGACCCCTACACCGCCACCATAGCTGCCGCCGCCAATTCCGATCGTCACCGGCGGACGGGTGCGCACCTGTCCGCGATCGGTGCGGCGGAAATCTACCGTCGCCAAATAGTCGGCCTTGGCCGAATCGGGAGAGGCTGCGAATCCCATTCCGCCCATCGTTGCGGCGACCGCGTCCAGATAGAGCTGCGCCTCCGGCCCCGCCGCGCCGCCCGGCACCGGCTGCACCGCAACCGTCCCCGCCGGGATCGGCTGGGAGAGGTGGTATCGCGTGACATCGACTGGCGCGCTTCCGCCCATGGTGGTGGAGCAGCCCGCCAGCGCGGCGGCGGAGAGAGCGAGGGCAAGCACTGCACGGGTCTTCATCGGACACATCCTCCTGCCGTGCACACGCCACGGCTTAACGGTTCAACATCGTTACGGGGATGTGGGTTCCGTTGCCAAGCTTTCCTTGACTTGTCGGACCTTCCCATCTAGGCGAGCGCCTCTTTTCCGGCACCCGCCACAATTCGAGATAGTAGAGAATCGGTCATGAAGATCGTGAACAGCCTGAAGTCGCTCAAGGGGCGTCACCGCGACAACCGCGTGATCCGTCGTCGCGGTCGCGTGTACGTCATCAACAAGACCCAGCGTCGCTTCAAGGCCCGCCAGGGCTGATCCCGGCAGGCAAGAGGGCCGTGCGCGCCGTTATCTTCGATATCGGCAACGTCCTCTTCACCTGGCATCCGCGGTTCTTGTACGAGCGCCTGATCGGTGACGATCGGGCGCTCGACGCGTTTGTGCGCGACGTGGTCACGCTCGACTGGCATTTCCAGCATGACGCCGGGCGCGATTTCGCCGATACCTCGGCCGAGCTGACCGCGCGCTTCCCGCAGCATGCCGATCTGATTGCAGCATGGGGGCCACGCTTCAACGAAAGCGTCGGCGGGCCGGTGCCGGGTATGCACGAACTGGTTGCGGAGCTCGATGCGGCGGGCGTGCCGCTGTTTGCGATCACCAATTTCAGCCATGAATTCTGGCCACCCTTCCGCGCGGAATGGCCGCAACTGTTCGACCGCTTCCGCGATGTCGTCGTGTCAGGCGACGAGAAGCTGGTGAAGCCTGATCCCGCCATCTACCACCTCGCGCTCGCCCGCTTCGGGCTGGAGCCGGGCGAGGCGGTGTTCATTGACGACAATGCCGCGAATGTGGCCGGCGCGCAGGCGCTGGGGATCCGGTCGGTGCTGTTCACGCAAGAGGCCGCCGCACGGCGCGCGCTGATCGACGCCGGGCTGATCGACTGAAAGCATCGGGATTTTTTCGCAGTTTGGGGCGTGCGGCAACGCCCCGGCATGTTAGTCTCGCGACATGTTTCGGACTAGCGCGCTTGTTTTTCTGCTGACGGCCGGTTGGTCGAGCGCGGTCGCTGCGCAGGACGATAGCCAGGTTCCGATCAGCCCCACGGTGCGCAAGGCGCTCACGGAAAACGACTATGCTACGGCCCGGCGTTTGATCGGCGGGGAAGTCGAGGCGTGCGTCGCGCTCTCGCCGGATGAGCGGCGGTGCATTCTGGTGCTGACCGCCTATGCAATGGCGGCGGCGGGGCAGCCCGAGTTGGAGGCGCGGGTCAAGCGCGCGATCGACGCTGCCGAGCGTAATTTCGGACCGGGCTCGACCGTGCGATCCTCATTCGCACCGGACTATTCGGCGCTTCGCATCCGACCGTGATCGATCTGCGCGTGCAGTTGGCATCGGTTCTGGTCAGTCAGGGAAAGGCGAAAGAGGCGGTCGACGCAGCCGAAACGGTGCTGGCGGATGCCGGGAGGTCCGAGGCGGTGACGCCCGAGCGACTCGCGGTTCTGAAGCTGTCTGTCGGCTATATCATCGGCGCCTTTGACCGGGATCGGGGCAAGGCGCTGGCAACCGAAGCGGTCGCTGTCCTGGCGGAGAGGCGGCCCGCGACCGATCCAGACCTGATTGAGGCACAATTCAAACTGGCGCAGGTCCAGACCGAAAAAAGCGCCGGACGCATGATTGCGCGCCGGGCGCTGGCGAACGCGCGAAACGCCACACTGCCGCCCCCGACCATGGCGACCTATCTCCTGCGCACCGCGCAGTTCGAGCGCGAGGGCGGGGCATATGCGAAATCACTTGCGCTGGTGAGAGAGGCGGAAGCCATTCTGGCCGATCGCCCTGAAATGGCGGTCACACTGATCGCCGTGCTCCAGGAGCGGATGCTCGCCTATATGGCGTTAAAACGATATGATCTTGCCAAGGTCGCCATGCTGGAAAGCAGCGCGCTGATCGCGAAGACAATGGGTGGCGACGGGTTCGCCGCGCACCTCTTTAAACTCTACGAGATGGCGATCCGCCAGGAATTGCGGGAGTATCGCGAGATCGACCGGATGTTCGATCGGACGACACTGGCGTTCTGGAACTGGGTTCCGCGATCCGATCCGTCACGCGCGATCGCGTTCGGCGTTCTTGGAAACGCCAAGCTGTATCTGGGCGAGCTCGCGGCGGCACGCGTCTGGCTGCGCCACGCCGGGGAAAGCGCACTGGACGCGACGGCAAACCGTTCCGGTTTCGACGCTGCGGCGCTCGCGCATATGCGCAACCTGACGCCGATCTTCCGCGATCAGGTCAAGGCCAACTGGCAGTTGGCCCGACCAAACCGCTAGTTTCGGCCCTTCAGCTCATCCCCGACCAGCGTGACGACGTGCAGCACGTTGGTCGACCCCGGGGTGCCGAAGGGGACGCCGGCGCAGACCACCACGCGGTCGCCACCCTTGGCGATACCCTGGCGCAGCGCCATGCGCTTGGCCTTGGCGACCATGTCCTCGAACGAATCGACATCGCGGGTGTGAACTGCGTGGGTACCCCACAACAGGCCCATGCGGCGCGCCGTCTCGGCCTTTGGCGTCAGCACCAGGATCGGCACTGACGGGCGCTCGCGCGCGATGCGGCGGGCGGTGGAGCCGGACATGGTGAAGCAGATGATCGCACTCGCCGACACGTTCGCGGCGATCGACTTGGCCGCCTCGGCCAGTGCGTCCGCAGTGGTGGGGTCGGGCTTCATCACGGTGAAGTGGACGCGGTCGCCATGCGCGGGATCGCGCTCCACCGAATCGGCGATGGCATCCATCATCGTCACCGATTCGATCGGCCACTGGCCTGCGGCGCTCTCCGCCGACAGCATGATGGCATCGGCACCGTCATAGACTGCGGTCGCCACGTCGGACACTTCGGCGCGGGTCGGGGAAGGCGAAGTAATCATCGATTCGAGCATCTGCGTCGCCACGATCACCGGGCGGCCCATGCGGCGCGAGGTCTCGACGATCCGCTTCTGCATCGGGGGCAGGTTCTGTGGTGGCAGCTCGACGCCGAGGTCGCCGCGCGCGACCATCACGCCGTCGCACGCCTCGACAATCTCATCGAGCCGCGCCACCGCGCTGGGCTTTTCGATCTTGGCGAGCAGCGCGGGGCCGCCCGGTCCGATCAGGCGACGCGCCTCGGCCAGATCCTCGGGCCGCTGGACGAAGGACAGGGCGATCCAATCGACCTTTTGTGCCACCGCAAACGCCAGATCGCTGCGATCCTTTTCGGTCAGCGCGGCGAGGGGGAGGACCATGTCGGGGACGTTCAACCCCTTGGAATTGGACAAAGCCCCGCCGACCTCGACGCGCGTGTCGATAGTGCCGTCGCCATAGCCGGTGACGCGCAGCACCATCTTGCCGTCGTCGAGCAGCAGGCGGGCACCCTCGGTCACCGCCTCGAAAATTTCGCGATGGGGCAGTTCGACGCGGGTCGCATCGCCCGGTGTCGGGTCGCGGTCGAGGCGGAAGGTCGCGCCGGTTTCCAGCGTCACCTTGCCATCGGCGAACTTGCCGACGCGCAGCTTCGGCCCCTGAAGATCGGCGAGGATCGTGGTCGGGCGACCGGTCGACTTTTCGAGCGCGCGGATCGCCTCGATCACCGGGATCTTCGATTCCTGGTCGCCATGGCTCATGTTGATGCGGAACGCGTCGGCACCGGCGGCATGGAGCGCGGCGATCATCTCCGGCGTGTTGCTGGCGGGGCCGAGCGTCGCCAGAACGCGCACCTTGCGCGATCGCGGTGCCATTGCCTTTGTCATCGCCAAAATCTCCATGTCTTGTCTGTGCCGGTCCCTAACGCCAAATGCTCACTATTCAACCGTGGAGGCGCGAATATGACAACGCTGGACAGCATCGATGACCGGACTGCCGCTCAGGCGTTTCGCCGCCTCGTCCGCCATCTTCGCCACCGTAGCGATGCCGAGAATATCGAACTGATGGGCCTTGCCGGCTTTTGCCGCAACTGCCTTGCCGATTGGGTGAGCGAGGCGAGCGGGGGCGAACTCGACCGCGATGCTGCGCGCGAGGCGGTGTACGGCATGCCCTATGCGACGTGGAAGGCGCAGCACCAGGGTGAGGCGAGCGCGGAGCAGATTGCCCGGATGGAAGCGAGTATCGCGCGCAACAAGCAGGAGCGCGAGCTGGACGCGGAGCTGGACGACAGCTTCCCGGCCAGCGATCCGCCGTCGATCACGATGCGCGGAGGCTAGAGTCGTTTTCAGTCAGGCGGCACCGGCCCGCTCCCCCACCCGGCCACCCATAGGATACACTTGCGTTGGGTG
>JBHYGP010000071.1:0-6230 GCA_051858935.1 Sphingomonas sp. | reverse complement strand
TCGTCCATCAGCTCGCGCTTGTTCTGCAAGCGGCCCGCAGTGTCGACGATCAGCAGGTCGATCCCCTCTTCGGTCGCACGGCGCAGCGCCTCATGCGCCAGCCCCGCCGCATCGCCGCCCTCGGCTCCCGCGACGATCGGTACGCCGATCCGCTCGGCCCAGGTGCGCAGCTGGCCGATCGCGGCCGCGCGGAACGTGTCGCCCGCCGCGACCATCACCTTCAGCCCCTGATCCTTCAGGATCGCGGCGAGCTTGGCGATGGTCGTGGTCTTGCCCGATCCGTTGACGCCGATCACCAGCATCACCTGCGGCCGCGCCTTGTCGGTGATCAGCGGCTTGGCGACGCTGGTCAGCACCTTCTCGATCTCGTCGGCGACGACCAGCCGGATGCCCAGCTCCTCCATCCCGCGCTCGACCTGTTCCTCCGCCAGCCGCTCGCGAATTCGCGCCGCGGTCGCCGGGCCAAGGTCCGACGCGATCAGCGCCTCCTCGATCTCGTCGAGCGTCGCCTCATCCAGCCGCCCGGTGCCAAGGCCGGCAAGGTTGCCGACCAGCCGGTCCGACGTCTTCTTGAACCCGCCGAGCAACCGCTCGCGCCAGCTGGGGCCGCTCATGCGCACGCTCCGATCAATTTGCCGTCCTGCACGTTCGTGATCTTCACCTGTTGAACCGATCCAATGTCACTCTGCGGAAGCATGACCTCTGCGAAATTCTCCGCATGGCCGCGATCCCCCGGCCGTTCGACCAGCACATGCTGCGTCGTTCCTACCATGTCGCGCAGCCAGTCGGCCCGCCTCATCGCCGCTCGTTCCCGCAACGCCGCCGCGCGTGACTTGGCGACACCCGGCGCAACCTGCGGCATCCGCGCGGCTGGCGTGCCCTCACGCGGGCTATAGGGAAAGATATGCGCATGCACGATGTCGCAATCGTCGATCAGCGCCAGCGTGTTCGCGGCCATCGCGTCATCCTCGGTCGGGAAGCCCGCAATCAGGTCAGCGCCGATCGCAATCTCCGGCCGCGCCGTCTTAAGGCGTTCGACCAAAGCCACCGACTGCGCCCGAGAATGCCGCCGCTTCATCCGCTTGAGCACCATGTCGTCCCCGGCCTGCAGCGACAGATGGACATGCGGCAACACCCGCCGCTCCTGCGTCAGCAGCGCGAACAGCCGCTCGTCGATCTCGATCCCGTCGAGCGACGATAGCCGCAGCCGTTCGACCCGCGTATGCGCCAGCACCCGCTCGACCAACTGCCCCAGCGACGGCGCGCCGGGCAGGTCGGGGCCATAGCTGGTCAAATCCACCCCCGTCAGCACGATCTCCCGATGCCCCGCATCGACCAGAGCCTGCACCCGGTCGATCACTGCGCCCGCCGGCACCGACCGGCTGTTGCCGCGCCCGAACGGGATCGCACAGAAAGTGCAGCGATGGTCGCAGCCATTTTGCACTTCGACGAACGCACGGACATGCGCGGAAAAGCTGGCGGCGAGATGCGGCGCGGTCTGGCGCACGGCCATGATGTCCTGCACCAGCGCGGCTTCGTCGCTGGCCCATGACGCCGGGACCAGCTTCTCGGCATTGCCGATCACCCGGTCCACCTCGGGCATCGCCCCGAACGACGCCGGATCGATCTGCGCCGCGCACCCCGTCACCACCAGTTGCGCCGAGGGCCGCGCACGCCGCGCGCGGCGGATCGCCTGCCGCGTCTGGCGCACCGCTTCGTTGGTCACAGCGCAGCTATTGACCACCACGACGTCGCTGGAGCCAAGCAGCTCCCGGATCGTTTCGCTTTCGGCAAGGTTGAGCCGACAGCCAAGGCTGATTACCTCTGGTGCGGCAATGGAGGACGACATGGCAGGCGATCTAGAGACGCACGGGGTCGAAGTCCATGCATGCGCGCAGGCGGTGCTGGACTATTGGTTCGACGAACTGAAGCCCGAGCAGCAATTCGCGAAGGACGATGCGGTCGATGCGGAAATCGCGCGCCGCTTTGGTCCCGCGCGGGACGTGGTGCTGGCGAGCGGCGCGGCGGGGTGGCGCGATAACCCGGATGCGCTGCTCGCGGCGGTGATCCTGCTCGATCAGTTCAGCCGCAATATCCATCGGGGTACGCCGCAGGCTTTCGCCGCCGACCCGCTCGCGCTCGCGCTGACGCTGGAGGCGATCGGCAAGGGCTGGGACCGCGACCTGCCGCCCGCGCGCGCGGCGTTTCTCTACATGCCGCTGATGCACGCGGAGAGTGTCGAGGCGCAGCGGATGAGCCTCCAGAAATTCACCGCGCTCGGCCAGCCCGAAAACCTGCGCTTCGCCATGGAGCATGCGGTCGTGATCGAACAATTCGGCCGCTACCCCAGCCGCAACGAAGCGCTGGGGCGGGAGTCGACGCCCGAAGAGCTGGAGTATCTGAAACGGCCTGATGCGGGCTGGTAATCAAGCCGGGTGGGTCTCCAGCCAGATGTCACGGCGCGCGAGCACCATCCCGTCCCCGGTTCGGTCAAGCCGCACGATCCCGTTGCCGCCGCGCAGCTCACACGCCTGGCGATATGCGGCAGTGACCCCGAATTCGCCATCGAACACCACATCGTCGATGTAATAGGGCCGCTTGCCCGGTTCGCCGACGAACAGGTGGATATGCGCCGGGCCGGTCATGTCGGGATAGGGCGCGGGTTTGATCGTGCGAAACGTGTAAACGCCATCCGTTCCGGTCTTTACCCAGCCGCGTAGTCGCCCGTGGCGGCGACTCCATTCGGTTTCTTGCGTGCCATTGGCGTAGAGCCCGTCCTGGTTGGTGTGATGGGCGTAGATGACGACGCCTCCTGCCGGTTTCCCGTCCGACGACAGCACGCGACCGGTCAGTATCATCCGTTCGCCCGGCTCCTGCGCCGATGCGAGCTGGAGTGTCGCGGAAAGCGCATCTGGCCTGCGTTCGGCCACTGCCTCGCAGCCCTCGCAGGCATAGAGATCGACGCGCACCTTGCCGCGCTGAGGCTCGGGTGCGGCAGAATTCCCGCGGCACGCAATCAGGGTGCTCGCACCGCCCGCGAGGGCGAGCAGCGCTCTGCGCCGGTTTATGCTCATTGACTCGCTCCTGCGTCCGCTTCCAAGTTTGACAAATTACGCAGATTAGGGGGGAAGGGAAGCTTGACCGGAGATCGCTATGCACTGCCGGCACGGCTACTTCACTGGGTGGTGGCGATCGGTGTCGTCGTGCAGATCGCGCTGGGATGGGCCTCCGAATGGACCAAGGAACGCGAAGCAAGCTTCCAGCTCATCTATAATCACTATCAGTTCGGGGTCATCCTGACGGGCCTGATGGTGATGCGCGTGTTGTGGCGAGTGGCCATGGGCGCGCCGCCGCCCGATCCAAGCGAGCCGATCGTGCGCCGTCGCGTCGCCTCAGCGGTGCATTGGGCGCTCTATGCGCTGCTGCTGACGATGCCGATCAGTGGCTATATCATCTGGATATGGATGGACGCGCCGCGCGATGTGCTCGGACTGTTCGAGCTGCCCCGCCTGTTCGTTCCGCCCGCCGAGGATGAAACCTGGCGCGCCAATGCCTGGTACATCCATGTGTACAGCAGCTGGGCCGTGATCGCGCTGGTACTCGTCCATGTCAGCGCGGCGCTGTGGCATGAGCTGGTGCTGCGGGACCGGCTGATCCGGCGGCGCATGTAGATCCGCTAGCGGGCCATCCGCTGGTCCGGGCGCTGCACTGGCAGCTCGCTCTCGACTGACGGCTCCACCGGTGCCTGCACCAGCAACCGGCGTTCGGCGAGCAGGCGGCGCGCGCCGCTCACCGACAGCGGCTTGCCATAATGCCAGCCCTGCGCCTTGGCGCAGCCCAGCGCCTTCAACCGCGCGGCGATCGCCTCGTCTTCGACGCCCTCGGCGGTGATCGGCAGGTTGAGGCTTTCGCCCAGCGACACGATCGCATTTACGATCGCCGCCGAATCCGCGCTCTCGTTCAATGAGATGACGAAGCTTTTGTCGATCTTGATCCGGTCGAACGGCAGCGCACGCAAATGCGCCAGCGACGAATAGCCGGTTCCGAAATCGTCCAGCGCCAGCCGCACGCCCTGATTCTTCAAGCTGCCGACGATCGACTGGGCGAGCGAGAGATTGTCGAACAGCGAGCTTTCGGTGATCTCGATCTCCAGCCGGCTGGCCGGGAACCGTGTCTCGGTCAGCACCTTGATGATCTTCTGCGCCAGCCAGGCGTCGCGCAGCTGCACCGGCGAAATGTTGACCGACAGCGTGATCGAGCTGTCCCAGTCGCGCGCTGCAGTGAACGCCTGATGCATCAGCGCCAGCGACATCTCCGCGATCAGGCCGGTTTCCTCGGCGATCGGGATGAACAATTCGGGGCTGATCAGCCCGCGCGTGGGATGTTCCCAGCGCGCCAGCACTTCAAACCCGATCAGCCGCCCGGTCTGCAGGTCGATCTGCTGCTCGAAATAAGGGACGATCTCGCCGCGCGGGATCGCGGTGCGCAGGCCGTTTTCCAGCTCGTTGCGCGTCTGCAGCTCGCGCTCCATCGAATGATCGAACCAGGCATAGCGGTTGCGGCCCGATTTCTTGGCGACATACATCGCGATGTCCGCCGAGCGCATCAGCGCGTCGATCGACTGGCAGTCGAAATCCGACCGCGCGATGCCGACCGAACAGCTGACATGCAGCCGCAGCCCTTCCGCCTCGAACGGCTGCGACATCTGTGCGAGCAGCTTCTCGGCGATGCGCTCGATCATGTCGGGCTGTTGCGGGTCGAACAGGAACGCGCAGGCGAATTCGTCGCCCCCCAGCCGCGCGGTCAGCGCGATCGGGGGCATCGCGCCGGCAATCTCGCCCGCCGCAGCGCGCAGCAATGCGTCGCCAACGGCATGGCCGTGCATGTCGTTGATCGTCTTGAAATGGTCGAGGTCGATGATCAGCATCGCCATCGCCTTGCGCCGTTTCTGCCCGCGCACGAACATCGCCGCGCCTTCTTCGGCGAGGCTGCGGCGGTTGAGGAATCCGGTCAGCGGATCGCGGCTCGCCAGCATCTGTGCACGTTCCTCCGCCGCCGTGCGAATGCGGACCTCGTTGCTGAGGCCGCGATGACGCCGCCAACCGAACAGGATCAGCGCGACGTTGAGCAGCAGCGCGATCACCAGCGTGCGGTCCGCCGGAGCCGCTCCCTCCAGATAATGGCGCAGCGTCTTGGACAGGACCGAGCTGCCGGTCCCCACGAACATCAGGATCGCGGCGACGCTGATCGCCCCCGTGATCAGGTCGGACCCGGCTCCATTGCGTTCAGGCTGATCGTGTTCAATGTCCAGCGACATGCCGGATAGGCTCCCCATTACTCACGGCAGATATCCCATGCGGAGAGTGTAGAAGGGGTTAAAGACGGTGGCGGTTGCACTTATCTGCGAATGCGGCTAAGCGCCCGTCCGACCGTTCTCTGGAACGCGACGACATATGCCTCCGGGCAACGCTGGCTGACGAGGTTTCGTCCGCCGGCGTTTTATGCGTTTCGGACCTGAGAACAATGGGAGAAGCGAGTGTTTGACAGTCTGAGCGAACGGCTTGGCGGCGTATTCGACCGTCTCAAGGGCCGTGGCGCGCTGACCGAAGCCGATGTGCGGACCGCGATGCGCGAAGTGCGGATCGCGCTGCTCGAGGCTGACGTCGCGCTCCCGGTCGCGCGCCAGTTCGTCGAGACGGTGACCGAACAGGCGGTCGGCGAAAAGGTGCTGCGCTCGGTCACGCCGGGGCAGCAGGTCGTCAAGATCGTCAACGACGCGCTCGTTGCGATGCTCGGCCCGGACACCGCCGAACTGCACCTCGACGTCACCCCGCCCGCCGTGGTGATGATGGTCGGCCTGCAGGGCTCGGGCAAGACCACGACCACCGCCAAGCTGTCCAAGTTGCTGAAGAAGCAGGGCAAGAAGGTGATGATGGCGTCGCTCGACGTCAATCGCCCGGCGGCGCAGGAACAGCTCGCGGTACTCGGCACCCAGATCGAGGTCACGACCCTCCCGATCGTCACGGGCCAGCAGCCCGTCGACATCGCCCGCCGTGCGATGCAGGCCGCGAAGCTGCAGGGCTTCGACGTGCTGATGCTCGACACCGCGGGCCGCCTGCACGTCGATCAGCAGTTGATGGACGAGATGAAGGCGGTCGCCGACATCTCGCAGCCGCAGGAAATCCTGCTCGTCGTCGACTCGCTCACCGGTCAGGACGCGGTCAACGTTG
>JBHYGP010000070.1:0-6235 GCA_051858935.1 Sphingomonas sp. | reverse complement strand
CTGGGGATCGACCGGGTCGGCTTCTACCGCGTCGCCGGCGAGAGCGCGGTTCAGTTTGGCCCGTGCGTGGCCAACGGCAAGCTCCGCTCGCTCGAGGGGGCCCAGCGGCTGGAACTGGGCGCAGCCAACGCGATGTACCGCGAAGGCCTGACAGTGGTGAGCAACGACGCCGCCAACGACCCGCGCTTTGCGGGAACCGATCTGGCGCGTTACTCCCCCGCCGCGATCGGCGTGCCGCTGATGCGGGGCGGGGCATGGGTTGCGAGCCTTTACGCCAACCAGAGCGAGCCGCGCGTCTGGCGCCCCGATGAGGTCGCGCTGATCGAGGCGGTCGCGCAATCGGCGTGGGACGCGGTCGAGCGCGCCGCTGCGGTCATCGCGCTGCGCGAGAGCGAAACCAAATTCCGCGCGATCGCCAATTCGATCGACCCGATGGTCTGGTCGACCCTGCCCGATGGCTATCACGATTATTACAACGACCGCTGGTACGAGTTTACCGGCGTTCCCTATGGATCGACCGATGGCGAGGCGTGGAACAACATGTTCCACCCGGACGATCAGGAGCGGGCATGGGGCGTGTGGCGCGCGTGCCTGGCAAGCGGCGAGCCCTATCACATCGAATATCGGTTGCGGCATCATAGTGGTGACTATCGCTGGGTGCTTGGGCGCGCGCAGCCGGTGCGCGACGAGAGCGGCGCGATCACCCGCTGGTTCGGGACCTGCACTGACATTCAGGACATCGTCGATGCGCGCGAAGTGCTGGCGCGGTCGCGGCACGAACTGGAACAGGCGGTCGAGGAGCGGACCCGCCAGCTGATGGCGGCCGAGGAACGGCTGCGCCAGGCCCACAAGATGGAGGCGGTCGGCCAGCTGACCGGCGGCATCGCGCATGATTTCAACAATATGCTCGCGGTGATCATCGGCTCGCTCGACATGCTCGAACGGCGGATCGCGCAGGGCGCGACCGACCTCGACCGCTACATCGTCGCTGCGAAGGATGGCGCGACCCGCGCTGCGGCGCTGACCCAGCGGCTGCTCGGCTTTGCCCGGCAACAGCCGCTGGCACCGGTAGCGCTCGATATCAACGCGCTGGTGTCGGGGATGACCGACCTGTTGATGCGGACGCTGGGCGAGAAGGTGACGGTCGAGACGCGGCTGCAGAGCCGGCTCGCCACCGCGCTGGCCGACCCCAATCTGCTCGAAAATGTCGTGCTCAATCTGTCGGTCAATGCGCGCGACGCGATGCCCGAAGGCGGGCGGTTGACGATCGAGACTGCCAATCGCGCGCTCGATGCTGCCGAGGCTGGCGAATTGGGGCTGGGCTCGGGCGACTATGTCGCGCTGACCGTCGCCGATACGGGATCGGGCATGTCGGACGAGGTTGCGGCGCGCGCGTTCGACCCGTTCTTCACCACCAAGGGGGTGGGCAAGGGCACGGGACTTGGCCTCAGCCAGGTGTTCGGCTTTGCGCGCCAGTCGGGCGGCCATGTCGCGATCGACACCGCACCGGGACGGGGCACGCGCGTGACGTTGCTGCTGCCGCGCCACGACGCGCCGGCCGAACCCGTAGATCCTGCCGGAGACGCTGTCGGCCAGCGGACCGGATCGCCCGAAGAGGTGATCCTGGTGGTCGAGGATGAGGAGCGGGTACGCAATCATTCGGTCGAGGCGCTGCGCGAGCTGGGCTATACCGTGCTGCAGGCGCCCGACGGGATCGAGGCGCTGCGCATGATGGCGCGAGGGCAGCAGCATATCTCGCTATTGTTCACCGATGTCGTGATGCCGGAGATGACCGGCGACGAACTGGCGCGGCGCGCGCGCGCGCGCCAGCCGGACCTCAAGGTGCTCTATACCAGCGGCTATACGCCGGACGAAAACGCGATCACCAACGACGCAGGGATTACCGCCGCGTTGATCCCCAAGCCGTTCGGCGTCGATCAACTCGCCGCCAAGGTCCGCGCCACGCTCGACGCCTGACCAGCGCTGGACGTAGCGGCCTCCGCGCTTTAGGGGAGCCGCGCGTAACCTGAAAGGATCGGATAGTTGGCGAACGTCGCGGTGATCGGCGCCCAATGGGGCGATGAGGGCAAGGGCAAGATCGTCGACTGGCTGGCCAGCCGCGCCGACCTCGTCGTCCGCTTTCAGGGCGGGCATAATGCCGGCCACACGCTGGTCGTCGGCGACAAGGTGTACAAGCTGTCGCTGCTGCCCTCGGGCCTGGTGCGCGGGACGCTGTCGCTGATCGGCAATGGCGTGGTGTTCGACCCCTGGCATTTCCGTGAGGAGATGGAGAAGCTGCGCGCGCAGGGCGTCGAGATTACGCCCGAGACGCTGCAGGTCGCGGAGACCGCGCCGCTGATCCTGCCGTTCCACCGCGACCTCGACGCGCTGCGTGAAGATGCGTCGGGTGCGGGCAAGATCGGCACAACGCGGCGCGGCATCGGTCCGGCCTATGAGGACAAGGTCGGTCGCCGCGCGATCCGGGTGTGCGACCTGGCCCATCTCGACGATCTGGGGCCGCAGCTTGATCGCCTCTGCGCGCATCACGACGCGCTGCGCGCCGGGTTCGGCCAGCCGCCGATCGACCGCGCGCGGCTGCTTGAGGAACTGCGCGAGATCGCCCCGTCGGTGCTGCCCTATGCCGCGCCGGTGTGGTTGACGCTCAAGGGCGCGAAGGAAGCGGGCAAGCGCATCCTGTTCGAGGGCGCACAGGGCGCGCTGCTCGACATCGACCATGGCACCTACCCGTTCGTGACCTCGTCCAACACGGTCAGCGGCGCGGCGGCGTCGGGTTCGGGCCTTGGTCCGGGGTCGGTCGGCTTCGTGCTGGGGATCGTCAAGGCGTACACGACGCGCGTCGGCTCCGGCCCGTTCCCCAGCGAGCAGGACAATGAGATCGGCGAACTGCTCGGCACGCGCGGGCGCGAGTTCGGGGTGGTCACGGGCCGCAAGCGCCGCTGTGGTTGGTTCGACGCAGTACTGGTGCGCCAGTCGGTCGCGCTGAGCGGTGTGACCGGCATCGCGCTGACCAAGCTCGACATTCTCGACGGGATGGAGACGCTGAAGATCTGCACCGGCTATACTGTCGGCGACAAGCATTACGACTATCTGCCCCCCAGCCCGCAGGATCAGGCCCGCGCGGTCGCGGTCTATGAGGAGATCGAGGGCTGGAGCGAATCGACCGCGGGCGCGCGCAGCTGGGCGCAGCTGCCGGCGCAGGCGATCAAGTATATCCGGCGGATCGAAGAGCTGATCGGCTGTCCGGTCGCGCTGGTGTCGACCAGCCCCGAGCGTGAGGACACGATCCTGGTGCGCGATCCATTCGCGGATTGAGGGCTGACCCGGGCGCGGCATCGCCACGCCCGGGGACGAAAGCGTCAGTAGAAGGTCGAGTTGGGCTCCGGCATCGTCTCGGTCCCACCCTGCGTCGGATCGGCGGGCTCGGCGCTCGGCTCGACATCGGTGCGGTTGGACAGTGTTTCGGGCGCGGTGGTGTCGTCGGGTACCGCTTCGTTGGTCATGTCGTTCTGCAGCGGCGGCTGCGTCTGCGGCGTGCCGATCGCGGCAATGGCGGCGGACGACCCGCATAGGGCGATGAGGCTGAACAGCGTCTTGTGGCGCATGGGATACTCCTGGTTACACAGCGCGGGTTGAACGCGCGCCGTTCAACAGAAGTCGCACGCCGGTTCCTCGAACCATCGGCGATGGTGCCCGGCTCGCCCCTCAGCCGCGCCGTACAAGCGACGGCCCGATCAGCCGCACTGCGCGCGGTGGAGCAGCTTCTGATCGGCGAGTACCAGCGCCATCATCGCCTCGACCACCGGGACACCGCGAATGCCGACACAGGGGTCGTGGCGACCCTTGGTGCGAATCTCAGTCGCTGCGCCATCGCGGGTGATCGTCTCTACGGGCGTGAGGATCGAACTGGTCGGCTTGAATGCGACGCGCACGCGCACCGGCTGGCCGGTCGAGATGCCGCCCGCGATGCCTCCGGCGTGATTGGCGAGGAATTGCGGACCCGCGCCGGGCGTGCCGGGGCGCATCGGATCGGCATTTCCCTCACCGGTTGAAAGCGCCGCAGCGAAGCCGTCGCCGATCTCGACACCCTTCACCGCATTGATGCTCATCATCGCCGCCGCGAGCTCGCTGTCGAGCTTGGCATAGAGCGGCGCGCCCCAGCCGGGGGGAACGCCCTCCGCCTCGCACACCACGACCGCACCGAGCGAGGAGCCATCCTTGCGCGCCGCGTCGATCACCTTTTCCCACTGCTCCGCCGCCTTCGCGTCGGGGGAGAAGAAGGCGTTGTTGTCGATCTCGCTTTCGTCGAAGCGCGAATAGAGGATCGGGTGCTGGCCGATCTGTTCGACCCAGGCACGGATGCGGACCTCCGGGATCACCTTGCGCGCCACCGCCCCCGCCGCGACGCGCATCGCCGTCTCGCGCGCCGAGGAGCGCCCGCCGCCGCGATAGTCGCGGAAGCCGTATTTGGCGTCATAGGCATAGTCGGCATGGCCGGGGCGATAGGCGCTCGCGACCTCCGAATAATCCTTCGAGCGCTGGTCGACATTATCGATGAGCAGGCCAATCGGCGTACCGGTGGTCTGCCCCTCGAACACCCCTGACAGGATGCGGACCTGATCCGGTTCCTGCCGCTGGGTGGTGAAGCGCGACTGGCCGGGGCGGCGCTTGTCGAGGAAGGGCTGGATATCGGCTTCACTGAGGTCGAGGCGCGGCGGGCAGCCATCGACCACGGCACCGATTGCGGGGCCATGGCTTTCGCCAAAGGTGGTGAAGCGAAGCACGCGGCCGAAGGTATTGAAGCTCATGGCGTCATCCCTTGCCGATTGCACCGCGATTTGGAAGCAAGAAGGGCGCGGGGCCGGGCAATGCCCGCTATGCCGGTGCCTGTTCTCCGAGCGCCGCGAATGCACCGGCATGGCTGGCGACACCGCGCACGCCGCACGGCAGCTTCCCGTCCTGCAGCGCCAGCGCCATCAGATACTCCCCGGCATAGGGCGAGTCGAAGCCGCGCGCGAGGTCGGCGGCATAGCCGAATCGGCCGTAATAAGCCGGATCGCCGAGCACGAAGCTGAGCAGATAGCCGGCATCGCCAAGATGCTGGTGCCCGGCGGCGATCAGCGCCTCGGCCACCCCCTGCTGACGATACGCCGCCTCGACCGCGACGGGCGCGAGCGCGACGGCGGCGAGCGCCACGTCGTTGACGGCCACCGCCATGCGGCTGAACGCCACCATACCCGCCAGCGCGCCGGTCTCTTCATCGTCGGCGACGAGCGTCAGCACCATGTCGCCATCGATGCACAGCTGGCGAACGAGGTTCGCCTCATCCGCCGCAGGAAAGCTGCGCCGGAGCAGGGCATCGATCGCGGCGACATCACCGCCGGTCGCGGGGCGGATGGCGATGGTCATGTCAGGCCAGCGCGATATCCGGGGCGTCTTCGGCCTTCATGCCGATGACGTGGTAACCGGCGTCGACATGATGCGTCTCGCCGGTCACGCCCGAGGCGAGGTCGGAGAGGAGGTAGAGGCCGGCGCCGCCGACATCCTCGATCGTCACGTTGCGCTTGAGCGGGCTGTTCAGCTCGTTCCACTTGAGGATCAGGCGGAAGTCGCCGATGCCCGATGCGGCGAGCGTCTTGATCGGGCCGGCGCTGATCGCGTTGACGCGGATATTGTCGCGACCGAGATCGACCGCGAGATACTGGACGCTGGTCTCCAGCGCCGCCTTGGCCACGCCCATCACGTTATAGTGCGGGATGACCTTTTCCGCGCCGTAATAGCTGAGCGTCAGCAGCGATCCGCCGTTCGGCATCATCGCGCTCGCGCGCTTGGCCACGGCGACGAAGGAATAGACGCTGATGTTCATCGTCATCAGGAAATTGTCGAGGCTGGTGTCGACATAGCCGCCGCGCAGCTCGTTCTTGTCCGAAAAGCCGATTGCGTGGACGACGAAGTCGATCGTCGGCCAGCGCTCCGCCAGCGTCTCGAACGTCTTGTCGAGCTCGGCCATGTCGCTGACATCGCATTCGATCAGGAAATCGCTGCCCAGTTCGGTGGCGAGCGGGCGCACGCGGCGCTCCAGCGCTTCGCCCTGATAGCTGAACGCCAGTTCCGCGCCCTGTTCGCGCAGCTTCTTGGCGATGCCCCAGGCCAGCGAACGATCATTGGCGAGCCCCATGATGAGCCCGCGTTTTCCCTGCATCAATCCGGTCACGTC
>JBHYGP010000069.1:0-6252 GCA_051858935.1 Sphingomonas sp. | reverse complement strand
TGCAGGATGAAGGCCGAAATCTGCGACGGCGAATAATCCTCGCCACCCGCCTTGACCCATGCGTCGCAGTTCGAACCCTTCACGATGGTGTAGGGGACCAGCTCGGTGTCCTTCTTGGTGATGGGGTCGTCAAAGCGGCGGCCGATCAGGCGCTTGACCGCAAAGACGGTGTTGTCGGGGTTCGTGACCGCCTGGCGCTTGGCCGGCTGGCCGATCAGTCGCTCGCCATCCTTGGCGAAGGCGACGATGGACGGCGTGGTGCGCGCGCCCTCTGCATTCTCGATCACCTTGGGCTTGCCGCCCTCCATCACTGCCACGCAGCTGTTGGTCGTGCCGAGATCGATTCCGATAACTTTACCCATGAGTCCTCTAAGGCCCCCGTATGCTAAATCAAGTTAATCCAGTGCGTTACCGCGCCCCTGAAGCGGCAACGCGGCCTTCACAAAGCGCGATATAGGAGTGCCGCGCCTTGCCGCAAGACCATGGCGCTCTTAGGAATTTCCCCAAGCTTCCCGAATCGGGAGAAGGAGTTTCGAAGATGCGGTCTTTCATCGTGGCAGTGGCGGCGGCGGTAACGCTGGCGGGATGCGAACAGGCACAGCTCGGCGTCGAGGATGCCTGGGTGCGCCTGCCCGCAGTATCAAGCCGTCCGGGCGCGGCCTATTTCACCGTGAAGGGCGGGGATGAGGCGACCAGCCTGCTCGGCGTCTCCTCGCCCGCCGCCGTCCGCACCGAATTGCATGAGATGAAACATGATGACGATGGCGCCGATCAAGGACGTCGCGATCCCCGCTGGCGGCACGGTCAAGTTCGAACCGGGCGGCAAGCATGTCATGCTCTACGATCTCTCCCCCGAACTGCGCGCGGGCGGCAAGATCCCGCTGCGTCTGGCTTTCGCGAACGGCAAGACGATCGAGGTCGAGGCCGAACTGCGCGCGCCCGGGCAGGAGAAGTAGGCTCCCGTTGAAATTCCTCCCCTGCGCAGCAGGGGAGGTGGCAGCGCGCGGCGCTGACGGAGGGGCCGCCACTGCAAGTGGCGGAATTTTGCCGAGCTGTTCAACGGCCGCTGCGCGGCCGCCCCTCCACCACTCGCTGCGCGAGCGGTCCCCCTCCCCTGAGACAAGCTCAGGGGAGGGATAACAGCCTCAGAAATCCACCGACAGCGATGCCCGCACCGTGCGCGGCGCACCCTGCAACAGCGCCTGATTGAACGCGTCGTACGCCGACGCCCAATAGCGCGCATTGGCGACATTATCGACGCCAACCCGCAACGTCAGCGGCTTGTCGCCCGCCGCAAAGACATAGCGCGCGCCGACATCGAACCGCGTCCAGTCGTCCAGCTCCAGCGTGTTGGCGACGTTCACCGCCTGCGGCCCGGTATGCACCACGCGCCCCGTCAGCGTCAGGCCGGGGACGAAGCCCATGTCCCACTCGGCGTTCAGATTGGCGGTATATTCCGGCACGCCCTGCGCGCGATTGCCTTCGTTCACGCCGCCCAGCGTCTCGCGCAGCTTCGCGTCCACCACCGTGCCGCCGCCGATCAGGCGTAGCCCCGGCGCAACCTCACCGGCAAAGCTCAGCTCGACCCCACGATTGCGCTGCTTGCCGAACAGGCCATAGACTTGGCTGGTGCCTGTGCCAGTCGGCACCGCATAAGCGCTCGGCAGGTCGATCTGGAACAGCGCCAGGCTGGCGTCGAAACCGCCGATCCGCAGCTTGCCGCCGACCTCATATTGCACCGATTTGGTCGGCGCGAGCACCTCGCCCGAATTGACCAGCAGCGGGTCGATCGGCGCGGTCGGGCCTTGCTGAAGCCCCTCGATCCGGTTGGCGAACAGCGACACGCCGGCAACCGGCTTGACCACCACGCCGACCACCGGGGTCACCGCGCTTTCGTCATAGGTGCTGTCGAGCAGCCCGCCATTATAGGCGTTATACGCCTTCACCCGGATCGACTGCAGCCGCAGCCCGCCGGTCACCAGCAGGCGATTGTCGAACAGCCCGACCGTGTCCGACGCATAGACGCTCCACAGTCGCGTGCGGCTGATCGGGAACGGATTGTCCAGATCGCCCCCGACGAACGCCGATGCCGGGATCGCCGCCAGCGTCGGGCTATAGAGGTTGGTCGCGAACCCCGCGAAACCCGGGCCATAAAGGAAGTCGAACGCGTTGCGGTTGACCTGCCACGCGATGTTGCCGCCCAGGTTGAACTCATGCGTCACCGCCTGACCCAGCTTGACGCGCAGCCCGGCCTCGATCGCCTCATTATTGTCGGTGCGCGGGACGTACAGCGCATTGCCATTGGCCGCGCCGGTCGTGGCGTCGAGGATGGTGATGCCGCCATAGATGCCGTCTTCCATGCCGTCGCGCGCACCCGCGCTGGCGTAGAACAAGGCATTGTCGGCCACGTCATATTCGATCCGCGCCACGCCGAATACGTCGCGCATGTCGGTATAGGTCCAGGGCTGGGCATAGTTGGCGTCCGCTTCCGGCACGCGCGGCACCACCGCCGTGCCGACCGTCACCTTGGGGCGCAGCCCGTCCACCTCGACCCGCTGATAGCCCAGGTCCAGCGATGCGCGCACCCGCTCGCCGCGCCAGTCGAACGCCGCGCCCAGCACGGCGGTGCGGCGGAACTCGCCCTCGACCGCCACGTCACCGCTGCGGAACGCGCCGTTGACGCGCACCCCGAACGACCCGTCGCCAAAGCGGCGCGCGACGTCAAAGCTGCCGCCGAAATGCTGGTCGCCGATATAGCTGGCGGTCGCCCGCGTCAGGTCGCGCCCGGCGCGCTTGAGCTGCAGGTTGACGCTCCCGCCAATCCCCGACCCGCCCGGCGCCGCGCCGTTCAGGAATGCCGAGGCACCGTTCAGCACCTGCACGCTCTCGAACAATTCGGGCGCGATCAGCTGGCGCGGCGCGATGCCGTACAGGCCGTTCAGCCCGACATCGTCGCCGAACAGCTGAAACCCGCGGATCACGAACTGCTCCGACGCATTGCCGAAGCCATAAGTGGTGCGGATCGTCGGATCATTCTCCAGCAGCGCGCCCAGCGTCTGCGGCTGCTGGTTGAGGATCAGCGCCTCATTATACGATCGCACGGTGAACGGTACGTCCTCCGCCTTCTTGTCGCCGAGTGCGCCGAGGTCGCCTTCGCCGGTCACCGCGCTGGCATTCTCGCGCTGCGCCTGAATGACGACCTCATCGTTCTGCGCCAGGGCAGGGGTGGCGATCGCGGCGAGCGACACGGTGGCAAGGATCAGGCGCTTCATTTGTCTATCCAATTGTCTAGGGTTCAGGTGCGGCGCAGCCAGCTGCGCAGGAAAATCAGGACGGGCAGGGCGAGCAGCAGCGACGCGGCCACATCGCGCCACCCGTCGCCGGTGAGGCCCAGGATCAGGCCGGTCAGGCTCGCGACGAGCAGCAAAGCAGGCACCGCAAGCACGCTGGCCGCGCGCTGCGGACCGATCCGGCGCGACGCGTTCACGATCCAGATCCGGCATGGACGATCTCGTCCACCGCCCGCTCGGTCCCGCGCGCGCCCTTGCCGAGCCACAGCTGCAGCCCGCTCCACAGCACCCAGATCGTCGCCAGCGTCAGGATCGCCCACAATATCTTGAGCGCGATCCCGCCATAATCGCCAAAGTGCAGCGGCTTGGACAGCATCAGCGCCTGATTGAGCGCGGGCATCGCCGCCGTGTCGGTCAGCGCGCCGGTTTCGGCATCGACCAGCGCCGGGGTCAGCGCATGGCTGGTCAGCGGCGTATCGCCCTGAAAGAAGATCGCATAATGCCGCCCGCTGCTCCACGCGCCGCCGGGAAAGCCGATAAACTGCGGCGACACGCCCGGCAGCGCGGCCTGCGCCGCCGCCATCGCCTTGTCGACCGATCCATAAGCGGCGGGGGCAAGCGGCCGGTCGCCACCATGCGCCGCGACCATCGCCTTCAATTCACCCTCCCGCCAGTTGTCGGTCAGCGGATCGGCGAAGGCGTTGATCACCCCCGTCAGCCCGACCACCAGCGCCCAGCCCAATGTCACCACGCCCAACAGATTATGCGTATCGAGCCGCCGCACGCGCTTGCTCCGCGTCTTGCGCAACGTGCCAAAGCGCAGGCGGCGCATGAACGGGACGTAGAGCACCACGCCGGAAATGATCGCGAGCACGAACAGCCCGCCCATCACGCCAAGGAAGAACATCCCCGGCAGGCCGAGGAACATGTCGGTGTGCAGCTGGAGCAGGAAGTGCATCACGCCTTCCTCCTTGATCTCGCCCGCGCTCGCGCCGGTGGTGCGGTCATAGGAGAACAGCCGCATCGCCGACCCCGGCGCGTCGGGGGTCGGGCCAACCGTCACGGTGACGATCGGATTGTCCTGGCTGAACCCGATGAACAACGGCACCCCGCCGCCGCTTTCGGCCAGCGCCTTGGCGATCAGGCTGTCGAGCGGGACGCCGCCCTGCGCCGACGGCACACCCTGCATCGCCGCTGCCGCATTGCCCTCGGTCAGCGCCTCGATCTCGTCGTGAAAGATGAGTGGCAGGCCGGTGACGCACAGCATCAGCAGGAATGCTGTCGAGATGACGCTGCTCCACTTGTGGATCAGGAACCAGGCCTTGATCGTCGAGCGGTTCACGGGAAGTGGCAATCCTGCGGTGGCGGGGAACAACCGCGCGCCTAACCCGCCCCGCCGCGAACGTCAATGCGAGGCATTCGCAATTGCAGTTCTTGTGATCCTCCCCCGCCAGGGGGAGGTGGCGCCGAAGGCGACGGAGGGGGAGGACGGGAGTGACCTCGGCTGTTGTGCTTCCGCCCCCTCCGTCATTGCTGCGCAATGCCACCTCCCCTGCGAGGCAGGGGAGGAATAGTGCGCCTAAGCCTCCCGCCAAGCCCCCGGCGCAACCCCGTCCAGCGCCCAGTCGCCCACCCGCCAACGCACCAGTCGCAGCGTCGGATGCCCCACCGCCGCCGTCATCCGCCGCACCTGTCGGTTGCGCCCTTCGGTGATCGTCACCGCGATCCAGCAATCGGGCACGCTCTTGCGGAACCGCACCGGCGGGTCGCGTGGCCAGATTGCGGGCGGGTCGATCCGCTCGGCCAGCGCCGGGCGCGTCAGCCCGTCTTTCAACCGCACGCCCGTGCGCAGCGCCGCCAGCGCGGTCTCATCGGGCTCGCCCTCGACCTGCACCCAATAGGTCTTGGCGACCTTGTGCCGCGGATCGGCGATCCGCGCCTGCAATCGCCCGTCATCGGTCAGCAGCAACAGCCCTTCGCTGTCCCGGTCCAGCCGCCCGGCGGGATAGACCCCCGGCACGTCGATATAGTCGGCCAGCGTCGGATGCCCGCTCCCCTCATCGGTGAATTGCGACAGGACGCCCCATGGCTTGTTGAACAGGATCAGCATTGGGAAGCCCTAGACATAAGCTGCCCGCGCATCCACCTCTTGCCGCGATGACCGCCCGCCGCCCACTCACTCCCGGAGAGATCGCCCTCGCCCGCAGCGTGTTTGGCGACGCGATCGACTATGCCGCCGCCGCGATCGCCAACCGCAAATGGATCTTCTTCCAGCCGCGCAACGTCACGATGGCCCCGCTCGGCTGCATCCATTTCCACCCGAAGGGCGACGCCTATCGCGACGATTTCGCCACCGCCCCGCTCGGCCTCCAGGCGCATTTCATCCACGAAATGACGCATGTGTGGCAGCATCAGCGCGGCATCTTCCTGCCCCTGCGCCGCCACCCGTTCTGCCGCTACGATTATGCGCTCAAGCCCGGCTGGACGCTGGAGCGCTACGGGATCGAGCAGCAGGCAGAGATCGTCAAGCACGTATTCCTGCTCGGCCGGGGCGCGACCATCCCTGGTGCGCCACCGGCCTCACAGTATCGCGGCATCCTTCCCTTCAGCCCCTAAAGCGTGTCGGGTCGGCTCGCCTCTGTCTCACGGCGCGGCGGCGGCGGCGGCGGTGGCGGTGGGGGAGGCGGCGGGGGCGCGACCCGCACCGGCGGTGGCGGGGCCACACGCACCGGCGGCGGAGCGGCCTGCGGGCGGGGCTGCGGCGCGGGCTGGGGGCGCGGCTGGACCTGAACCTGGGGCTGCGGCTGCGGACGCCATTGCGGGCGGGGCGGGGGAGCCGCCGTCGGCGCAGACGGCGGGGGCGCGACCCGCACCGGTGCCTGCGGCCCGCTGTCGCGCGGGGCAGTGCCCTCGGGCATCCGGCGACGCCATTCGACCGGCCGATCCCCTTGGGGCCTTCCGA
>JBHYGP010000068.1:3531-16218 GCA_051858935.1 Sphingomonas sp. | reverse complement strand
GTCTCGATCCGCTCGAAGCGATTGGCGATGCGGCGCAGGTTGCGCATCGTGCCGACGATTTCACGCGGCCCGCGCTCGTCGAAATAGATGTCGCCATCGCCATCGGCGACTTCATGGCTGAGGCGGAGCAGTTCGCGCTGCGGCTTCGACCAGCGCCCGGCGAGCCAATAGGCGGCGGCGAGCAGGAGGGCGAGCACAGCCGCCAGGATCGCGCCGATGCCGATATAATGGTCGCGCATCAATGTGCGGTCGCGGTCGGTGAGTTGCGGCGCGCTGACGATGCGGGCGCGGGCGACGGTGTTGCCGTTGACGACGACCGGTCGCTCGACCAGCGCGGGACCGGCGGTGGAGCCACCCAGCAGGCGGTCCCCTTCACCGACGATGGCGACGCGGTTGCCCAGAATGATCGGATCGCGGCGGTCGAGATCGGCGATGATGCGATCGAACGGCTTGCCTGCGGCGGCGGCTTCTGCGGCGAGCGCGGCGAAGGTTTCGAGATGCTCGACATCGCGATTGCGCAGCAGTCGATCGCTGCTGGTGTGGACATTCCACAACAGGAAGCCGCCGCCGACTGCGACGATCAGCAACGCCTGTGCCGCCAGCGCCGTGAACATGCCCCGAAACAACCGCACCTTTGTCTCCCCATGCGGTCCGCCCCCCGGCAGACCGGCTTCCAAATTGCCTATTCGATCCCTGCATCGAGCGAGTCGAGTATCCGCCCGCCCGCCATGAACACCGCGATGGGGCAGAGCGCGAACAGCAGCCAGCCACCCACGCCGGGATATTGCTCCAGATAGTGCATGCCGCGATCGACCGCCCCGACCCCAAGGCCGTAGATCACAGCAAACGCCTCGAACCTGGTCTTGATGGTGAAGAGGCGTTTGATGCGTGACAGCATGACAGGTGTTAAGCAAGAGACAGGCCAAGTGCGGAAATGGTCGGTTTCGCGTTAATGGCTATGGTTACCTGTCAATTAACCCGACAGGGTGGCGGGATCGATGCCGAGCAGGTCGAGCAGTGCGATGCGTGCGGCTTCGACGCGGGCGATGAGGGCGGGGTCGGCGATCTCGTCCTGCGCGATTTCCTCGGGCCAGTGCGTCGCGATGAGATCGGCGATGCGGTCGAGCTTGGCGTCATCGACGAGGAAGCGGGGGTCGACCGTCGCAGGGTCGGCTACGACGCGCAGGCGCAGACAGGCGGGGCCGCCGCCATTGGCCATCGACTGGCGGACATCGACCACCTCGAGATGCCGGATCGGGCCGTTGCCGGCAACATGGGCTTGGAGCCAGTTCCACACGCTGCGCGTGTCGCGGGCTTCGGTCGGGAGGACGAGCCCGGTTTCGCCGCCGGGCAGGGTCACTAGCTGGGCGTTGAAGAGGTAGGAGCTGATTGCGTCGGCGAGGCTGACTTCGGCTGCTGGAACCTCGACGATCTCGACGCGGGGCATCAGGTGGCGCAGGTCGGCGTAGAAGGCGGCCTTGTCGGCGAAGGCCAGTTCGTGCGCGAACAGGACGTTGGCGTTGGCGACTGCGACGACGTCGTTGTGGAAGGCACCGGCGGCGATGGCTGCTTCGGATTGCTGGACGAACAAGGTGCGCGCGGGGTCGAGCCCGTGGCGGCGGGCGACGGCTGCGCTGGCTTCGCAATGTTGGCGCGCGGGGAAGGGGCCGCCGCTGACGCCATAGACGAACACCTCGACTCCGGGTGCGTCATGTTCGGGGGCAAGACGCATGTGGTTGGCCGCGCCCTCGTCGCCGAACGGGGCGGGGACGGGGCTGTGGACGCGGAAGACGTCGTCGGCAAAGGCGAGGCGCAGCTGGGCCAGCGTCTCGGGCCATTCATGGCTGCGGTGCGGCATCGTCACGAGGTTGGCGACGCTGAGGTGGCAGCGTCCATCGGCGGTATCGGGAGCGGGGGAGACGGTGGCGGCGTTGGCGGCCCACATTGCCGAGGCGGACAGTGCCTGTGCCTGAAGATGCGGTGCGGCTTCGGCGTAGGTCGTCGCGAGCGATGCCAGCCAGCGATGGTCGGGGCGGGCGTGGGGAAGCAGGATGCCCTGGGTCAGCCCGAGCGACAGGTTGGCGCGCATCTTGGCGATTCCCTGCAACGCGGCGGCGCGGGGTTGCGACACCGCACCGCTGTTGCGGGTGGCGGCGAGGTTGCCGGGGCTGAGGCCGGCATAGTTATGGCTGGGGCCGATGATGCCGTCGAAGTTGATTTCAACGCGGGGCATGGCACACATCCTGCCCGAGACCGACATCGAGCAGCGCGGCGGCCGTGGGATCGAGCGTTACGCCGTCGTCGCTGCGCGTGATCCGGCCATGGCAGGCGCGGAACTCGGCGAGGGTGCCGCGGGCGATGATGCTCGCGTCGCCACCGGGGGCGATGTCCGCGACCGGTTGGGTCCGGCAGTCGCGGATCGTCATCACATGGTCGGTCCGCGCGGTCATGGTCGGGCCGCCGTCGAAGATGTCGATGTAATTCTCGAACGCGAAGCCTTCATGCTCCAGCATCCGCATGGCTGCGCGGCCCGAGGGGTGGGGGACGCCGATGACGCTGCGCGCGTGTTCGGTGAGCATCGCGGTATAGACCGGGTGGCGCGGCATCAGGTCGGCGATGAACTGGTTGCCGTGGATCGCGTTGAATTCGTCGGCTTGCTGGAAGCTCATCCCGAAGAAGCGGCCCGCGACGCCGTCCCAGAAGGGCGAACCGCCGGCTTCGTCGATCACCCCGCGCAGTTCGGCGAGGATGCGATCGGCGAAGCGTGCGCGGTGCATCGCGATGAACAGATAGCGGCTGCGGGCGAGCAGCATGCCCAAGCCCCCGGCGCGCTCGCCCGGGTGGAGGAACAGGCCGCCGACTTCGCTCGCCCCCTCAAGATCGTTGACGAGGTTCAGAATTTCGGCGCGGAAGGTGCGGTTGAGCGCCTCGCTATGCTTGGTCACCGTGCCCATGCGATAGGAGTAGAAGGGCCAGCGTTGGCCGACCTGGGTGAAGATCTGGCAGGTGCCGCGCACTTCCTGCGTCGCGGTGTTTTCGAGGACGAGGACGAACAGCTCATCCTTCATTGCGTCGTCGGTGCGGGCGAACGCCTCTGCGCTGCGTTTCAGCTTGGCCTTCAGTGCGGGCTTTTCGGGGGGCAGGTTGGTGAAGCCGCCGCCGGTGAGCTTGGCCATCTCGTAGAGATGCTGAAGGTCGTCGGCGCGGGCGGGACGGATGATGAAGGTCATACGCGGCCCTTTTCGATGATGCGCAGGATGGTGAGCGCGGACAATGCCGCGCGTTCGGGCAGGCTGTCGGGGATCAGAAATTCCTCCTGCGAATGAATGGCGCCGCCGCGTGCGCCCATCGTATCGACGACGGGGACGCCACAGGCGGCGATGTTGTTGCCGTCGCACACCCCGCCGGTGGCTTTCCAGGCGACGGGGATGTCGAGATCGGCACCGGCCTGCTTGACCAGTCCGAACAGGCGCTGCGCACCAGGATCGAGCGGTTTGGGTGGGCGGTTGAAGCCGCCGTGGACATGGACTGAGACGCCATGTTCTTTGGCGATGGCGTCGGCGATGGCGTGGACTGCTGCGCCGGCGCGTTCGACCGCGTCGGGCGAGGCGGGGCGGAAATTGACGCGCAGGATGGCGAGATCGGGGACGACATTGTTCGGTCCGCCCCCCTCGATCCGCGCCGGGTTCACCGACAGGTCGTCGGTCATCAGTTGCGACAAGCGCAGTGCGAGATCGGCAGCAGCGACCACCGCGTTGCGGCCGTCGCGCGGGTTGCGGCCGGCATGGGCGCTGCGCCCGCGCACGACGATCGAGAAATTGCCGGTGCCGCCGCGCGCGCCCGCCAGCGTGCCATCGGGAAGCGCGGGTTCGTAGGTGAGCGCCGCGACCTTGCCCTTTGCGGCCTGTGCGATCAGCGCGGCGGAGGCGAAAGAGCCGGTTTCCTCGTCGGAGTTGATCACGACTTCATAGCCGAAGCGCGCGGCGGCGGGCGTTGCCTCAACCGCGCGCAGGGCGGCGAGCATCAGTGACAGTCCGCCCTTCATGTCCGCCGCGCCCGGCGCATTGAGGATGCCGTCGGACAGCCAAGTCGCGCTCTGGAACGGGTGATCGGCGGGGAACACCGTGTCCATATGCCCGGTGAACAGCATCTGCACCGGCGCCTCTGGCCGCACGCGCAGGTGGAGATGGCGGCCATGTGCGAGCGACTGGACGGTGCCGCTGGTGTCGACCATCTCGACCGGGGCTGGGTCGACCAGCGTGAGGTCGCCGGGCAGCGCCGAAAAGGCGTCGGCGAGCAGTCCCGCCATCGTCGCAAGTCCGGTCAGGTTGCGCGTGCCACTGTTGACCGCGACCCAGCGTTCGACCTGCGCCAGCATCGGCGCGGCGCGGGCCACCTCGACGGCGGCGGCTTCAATTACATTCAGCCCCATGCACCGGGTGTATCGGCTGACACGCGGCGGGTGAACCCCCCGTCTCGGTAAAAGTATCAGACGTTACGAGTTAGAATAGCCGGGTGAGCATGTAGAACAGCGCACCGACCGCCGCCGATGCTGGAATGGTGATGACCCATGCGGCGATGACATTCTGCGCGACTCCCCAGCGTACCGCGCTCGCGCGCCGGGCGGTGCCGGCGCCGATGATGCTGCCGGTGATGGTATGGGTGGTCGAGACGGGAATCCCGAGCAGCGAGGCGGTGAACACCATGATCGACCCACCGGTCGAGGCGCTGAACCCCTGATGTTGTGACAGCTTGGTGATGCGGGTGCCCATCGTCTCGATGATCTTCCACCCGCCGGACAACGTACCCAACGCGATCGCGATGTAGCAGGCGATCGCGACCCAGTGCGGCACATGGAACTCGCCCGACAGATAGCCGGTCGAATAGAGTAGCACGGTGATGATCCCCATCGTCTTTTGTGCATCGTTGAGGCCGTGCGCGGTCGAATAAGCGGCGGAGGAGGCGAGGTGGAGCCAGCGGAAGCTCTTCTCCGCCGTCCGGTTGCTGACGCGGTGGAGTGCCCAGCTTGAGAGTAGCATCACGAGCATCGCCAGCAGCATGCCCAGCAAGGGCGACAGCACGATGGCGATCAGCGTCTTGTTGAGCCCGCTCCACTGGATGCCGGTGAACCCGGCATGCGCCACGCCCGCGCCGACGATTCCGCCGACCAGCGCGTGACTGGACGAGGACGGGATGCCTTTCCACCAGGTCACGACGTTCCAGAACATCGCCCCGACCAGCGCACCGAACACCACGGCCGGGGTGACCAGGTCCTTGTCGATCAGCCCCTTGCCGATCGTCTCCGCCACCTTGTGCAGTTCGGGCCAGGCGAGGGTTAGGAAATAGGCGGCGAAGTTGAAGAAGGCGGCGAAGCCGACCGCCTGTACGGGGCCGAGCAGGCGCGTTGCGACGACGGTCGCGATCGAATTGGCGGCGTCGTGAAGGCCGTTGAGGAAATCGAACGCCAGCGCGAGGATGACCAGGCCGACGAGCAGCGGGAATGCGAGTTCATGCATGGGATGGGATCAGGCGTGGTCGATGACGATGCCGTCGATCTCGTTCGCGACATCTTCGAGCGCGTCGGTGATCCGTTCGAGGTGCTTGTAGATTTCGCGTGCGACCATGAACTTCATGGCGTCGTCGCCATGGGCCTTGAACGCGCGGCGGACGCCGGCGTCGTGGATGTCGTCGGCATGGCCCTCCATCCGCACCAGCCGTTCGGTCAGTTCGTGCAGCCGCACGCCGTTCTTCGCGACGTCGCGCAGCAGCGGCATCGCTTCGGCAGTCAGCCGCGCGGCATCGACGATGATGGCGACGATGTCGCGCATTTCGGGCTCGAAGTCCGACACCTCATACAGATCGACTGCGGCGGCCGCGGCCTGCATCTCGTCGATCGCGTCGTCCATCGCGCCGATCAGGCTGGTGATCGCGCTGCGGTCGAATGGGGTGAGGAAGGTCTTGCGGACGGTTTGCAGCACCTCACGGATGATCATGTCGGCGTCATGCTCACGCTCGATGATCTCGCGGATATGGTCCTGGGTCGGGCCATTGCCCTGGAACAAGCGCGAGAGCGCGTCGGCGGCGGCGGTGATGGTCACCGCATGCGCCTCGAACAGCTCGAAAAAGTTTCCGGTCTTGGGGAGAAGGCGCTGAAACCACGCGAACATGTGATGTGCTTTCGATTTTTTGGCGACGACGGCGATGATGTTCGTCCGCCGCGCGGCGGCGTTGAACTCGGAGGGGCCAAAGCTGCGGATCAGGTCGCTGAGGTCGGGTTCGTCGACCGCGTCGGCGGCTTCCTCCAGCGTGAACCAGCGGCGTTCGCGCTGATCCTGTTCCTTCCATCGCGCCAGTTCGGCGGTGACGGCAAGCGGGAATACCTCGACATCGGCCATCAGATGCGCGCCATTGCCGCGCCGCTTGCGATAGCGGTACGCGCCGATCGGAGTGGGACAGGCGGCACCGACCACGCCCGCCTCTTCCTCCGCCTCCTCGGCGGCGGCGAGGTGCGGGGGCGTGCCGTTGGCGACATTGCCCTTGGGAATTACCCAGCGACCCGTGCCGCGCGACGTGACGAGCATCACGCGCACGGGGGCATCGATGGCGGTTCCTTCGGTGCGATAGGGCAGGGCAGCGATCTGGCGAATGACAATGGCTCCGGGTTGTGGCCCGATGCCCGATTTCGCCGAATGTTACAATCGTGTGAAGTTACTGTGACAGTCGGCGGCTCAGATCACATCAATCCTCCCCCGCTAGGGGGAGGTGGTGCCGACGGCGACGGAGGGGGAGGACGGCTGCATCCTCGAACGTCTTGCTTCCTCCCCCTCCGTCAGGCTGCGCCTGCCACCTCCCCCTTGCGGGGGAGGATTAAGGGGGCGCCATTCAGCGCGTAGAACAGCCTAGAAATCCACCAGCAGCGATGCGCGCGTCGTCGTGTCGGTGCTCTTGCGCCCGTTCGGTGGCGCGCTTTCATAGTTCACCGCATAGGACATCTGGGTCGAGAAGGGGCCGAACAGCTTGACGCGCAGCGCGGACTTGCCGGTGATCGTGCTGTTCTGCTGCTCGACAAAGGCCGAGGCGTCCTGGCTGAAGGTCACGCCTTTGCTCAGCTTCCAGTCGAGGTCGAACTTGCCGCGCGCGGCGATCTGGTTCTCGACCGTGTCGTTGACGAAGGCGGTGTGACGAAATGCCGGACCGATTTCGAGGTCTACGGTCAAAGTAGGAGACTTGATGGCCGAATAGCCTGCCCCTGCCGACAGGGAATAGCGTTCGTCGAACCCGAGGAACCGGTCGCTTTCGAACTGCGCGGCGCCATAGACATAGGCGCGGTCGTCGATCTTCCAATTGGGTTCGTACGCGGCGAGATAGCGTTCGCGCACCGTGCGCCCAAACGTCTCCTGATAGTCGGCCTGCACGCGCAGCTTGTGGCGCCAGCGCAGCCCTTCGCGCTTGGCGTCGACCACGCCGGTGATGCCCAGCGTTTCGGTGTTGCCGGTGGTGAAATAACCGCCAATCTCGGCGCGCCCCTTGACCAGATCGAGGAATTTCGCCTCGCGGATGCGGCGTTCGGCGGCTTCCTTGCGCTCACGCTTCCACGCGCTCGCGGCTTTTTCGAATTGCGCGGCGCGCTCCTTGTCGGCGGCCTTGGCATATTTGACGATCGCGTTGACCGCACCCTCGTCGCCCGCCTTCATCGCGGCGTCGAGCATCGCCTTCACCTCGGACGAGCGCTCGACCGACTGGTTGGGCGGCGGCGGTGGCGCGTCTTCCGACTGGGCGGGCGCGGACGGCGTTGACGCGGGCGGGGCGGGCGTCACATCGGCATTGGCGAGCACCAATGGCACGAGCAAAAGGGGAAGGAGGCGGCGCATGTAACCGGTTACTACCCTTTCTTGGTTAAATAATCGAGTGCTGCACTGCATCATGCGTCGTCGAGTCCCAGCGGTTCGGCGAAGAGACGCAGCAGCTCATGATAGAGGCCGCGTTTGAACGGCACGATCATCTCAGGCAGATTGCGCGGGTCGATCCAGCGCCAGGCACGAAATTCGGGTTCGGCGGTGGCGATGTCGATCGCTTCATCGCCAGCGATCAGGCGGAACAGGAACCAGCGCTGGCGCTGGCCGCGCCATCTGCCCTTCCACAGCTTGCCGATCAGCGCGTCGGGCAGGTCATATTGCAGTTCGATATCGGGCGCGGCGAGCAGTTCGACATGCGCACGCTTGACGCCGGTCTCTTCCCACAATTCGCGATAGGCGGCGTCGAGCGGGTCTTCGCCCGGGTCGATCCCGCCCTGAGGCATCTGCCACGCCTCCATCTCTGAATCGAGCCGCTGGCCGACAAACACCTGACCGTCGGCGTTGAGCAGCATCACGCCAGCACAGGGGCGATAGGGGAGGTGTGCGTAGCTGGTCATGCCGCCGCCTGGATCATCACGCGGTTCGCCTCGGCCTCGGTCAACAGCGCGCGGAACCCGACCAGCATGCCCGCGACATCGCCCTGCGCCGACGGGATGGCGCGACGCAAGGTGATGAAGCCGTGGATGTTGCCGACCGCCTCGCGGAACACGACCGGCACGCCTGCTGCCGCCAGCGCTCCGGCATAGGCGCGGCCCTGATCGCGGATCGGGTCGAGACTGGCGGTCAGCACCAGCGCGGGGGGCAGTCCCTCCAGCGATGCGTTGCGCAGCGGTGAGGCGCGGGGATGCGCGACATCGGCAGCGTAGCACTCGTTGAACCACGCCATGCCCTTGGCGGTGAGCAGATAGCCTTCGCCGAAATGGTCGGCGGAGGGGTAGTCGCCGCTGAAATCGGCGGCGGGGTAGATCAGCAGCTGGCCGATCACCGGCACGGCTGCGGGAGCGTCGCGCAGGTCGATTGCGGCGACTGCGGCGATCTGCCCGCCCGCGCTGTCGCCGGCGAGCGCGATGCTGGTCACTGCGCGGCCGAGTCCGGCGGGGTTGGAGGCGACCCAGCGTGCCGCCGCCTCGCAATCGTCGGACGCTGCGGGCCACGGGTTCTCGGGGGCGAGGCGATAATCGACCGACACCACGGGAAGGTCGAGCAGACGGCTCAGTTCGGCGGTAAAGCTGGCATGGCTGTCGATATTGCCGATCACGAAGCCGCCGCCGTGGAAGAACAGGACGACCGGGCCGGGCTCGCGCGTCTCGCGTACGTCGAACAGGCGAGCGGGGATGTCACCCGCAGGGCCGGGGATGGTGAGATCCTTGACCGTCGCCAGCTCACCCTGTGGGAGGTCGAGCATATCCTTCATCGCCAGATATTGCGCGCGATACGCCTCTGGCTGCGGCGGCCAGGGCATTTCCGGCATCGCGGCGAGCATGTCGAGAAAGGCGCGGGTGTCGGGACGGACGAAGTGGTCGGCCAAGCTCGGTCTCCTGTCGTGCGAGGCGGTTCATAGGCGAGCGTGTGCGCCGCCGTCCACCCGCACAACCCGCGCTTTGCCGCAACGAAAGAAGAATTTTCCTGTTCCCCGCGCAATCGAAATGCTAGGGGCGCGGCCATGTTTCGAAAACGGGCCATTATCACCACCCGGACCGTGACCCGCCGCTGACGGCGCGTCGCGCGGGTCCGGGTATCCGCCGCGAAACATTTCCAGAGGCGGCCGCGCATGGCCGCTGACTTCCCACCGAAGAATGACTATGTGGCTGCCCGTATTCCGGGCGGCTCGACCGCATGAAAGGGTCTATTGATGGGTTACCGTGTCGTAGTCGCAGGCGCCACCGGCAATGTCGGGCGCGAGATGCTCGCCATTCTGGCGGAGCGCGAGTTTCCGATCGACGAACTGGCGGTGCTCGCCAGCGCGCGCTCGACCGGCGACATGGTCGATTTCGGCGAGACCGGGAAACAGTACAAGATCCAGAATATCGAGCATTTCGATCCGACCGGCTGGGACATGGCGCTGTTCGCGATCGGGAGCGAGGCGACCAAGGTGCATGCCCCGCGCTTCGCCGCGGCGGGCTGCACGGTGATCGACAATTCGTCGCTCTATCGCATGGACCCCGATGTTCCGCTGATCGTGCCGGAAGTGAACCCGGAGGCGATCGACGGCTATAAGGTCAAGAACATCATCGCCAACCCGAACTGCTCGACCGCGCAGATGGTGGTCGCGCTGAAGCCGCTGCACGACGCGGCGAAGGTCAAGCGCGTGGTCGTCGCGACCTATCAGTCGGTGTCCGGGGCGGGCAAAGAGGGGATGGACGAGCTGTTCGAGCAGTCGCGCAACATCTTTGTCGGCGATAGCGCGGAGGCCAAGAAGTTCACCAAGCAGATCGCGTTCAACGTGATCCCGCATATCGACAGCTTCCTGGACGACGGGTCGACCAAGGAAGAGTGGAAGATGGTGGTCGAGACCAAGAAGATCCTCGACCCCAAGGTCAAGGTGATCGCCACCTGTGTCCGCGTGCCGGTGTTCGTCGGCCACTCGGAAGCAGTGCATGTCGAGCTGGAGAATGAGCTGTCGGCCGAAGACGCGCAGAGCATCCTGCGTGAAGCGCCGGGGATCATGCTGATCGATAAGCGCGAGGATGGCGGCTACATCACCCCGGTCGAGTGCGTCGGCGATTATGCGACGTTCGTCAGCCGCGTGCGCGAGGATTCGACCGTGGAGAACGGCCTCGCTTTCTGGTGCGTCAGCGACAATCTGCGCAAGGGCGCGGCGCTGAATGCGGTGCAGATCGCCGAGCTGTTGGGTCGTCGTCACCTGAAGAAGGGCTGAGCGCCCACACATGGGCCTCCCCGCCGCGCAACGCTGGTGGCTGCTCGCGTGTCTTGCGGGCGTGCCGTTGAGCGCGGTGGGGGCGGCCTATCCGCCGAACACCTGGTTGCAGGTGGGGCCGGTGGTGGTCGGTGTGCCGCTGGCGTGGTGGGCATTGCGGCGCTGGCCTATGAGCAGTGCCAGTGTCGGCTGGGCGTGCGGTTTTGTGCTGCTCCATCTGTTCGCGGCGCGCTGGACCTATAGCAGCGTGCCCTATGATGCCTGGTGGCAGGCGGCGTTCGGCTTCAGCATCGATGCGGCGTTGGGGTTTCAGCGCAACATGTTCGACCGGCTGGTGCATTTCGCGTCCGGCCTGTGCTTTGCGCTGCCGCTGGTTGAGGCCGGGATGCGTCACGCCCGGCTGACGCGGCGGATGGCGGTGGTGTTCATGCTCCTCGCGGTGCTCGCGATCGGCGCGCTCTATGAGATTTTCGAATGGATGCTGACGATGGGCCTCAGCCCGGAGGCGGCCGAGCAGTATAATGGGCAACAGGGCGACATGTTCGATGCGCCCAAGGATATGGCGCTGGCGCTGCTCGGCGCGCTGATCTGGATGATCAGTGCCCGGCTGCGGCGGGATCGTTCGCGATCGGCGCCTTAGGCCGACGCAGGAACAGTACCAGCGGGATCGACGCCGCCGTGACGATCATCATCGCGTGAAAGTCGTTGAGATAGGCGATCATTGCCGCCTGTCGCGTCACTTCGGCATTCGCCATTGCGAGCAGCGCATCGGTCTGGCCGCCGAGATTTGCGAGCAACCCGGGGTCGAGCGTCTGGAGCCGCTCGGCGGTGATGTGCGGGGCGAGGTCCGCGTGGCTGACCTGCGTGCCGCGCGCGAGGATCGTCGTCACCAGCGAGATGCCGATCGACGCGCCGATGTTGCGCGACAGATTGGTCAGGCTCGCCGCCTCGGTGCGTTGATGCGCGGGCAGGGTGGCGAAGGCCATGCCGTTGAGTGGCATGAAGATCATGCCCATGCCTAAGCCCTGCACAAAGCCCGAGACGATGAACGGCGTCGATCCCATCTGGAGCGTCCAGGTCGTCATGTCCCACAGCGACCAGGCGGCGAGCGCGAAGCCTGTGCCGACGAGCAGCCGCGGATCGACCCCGCGCCCAACCAGCCGCGCCGACAGCCCCATCGTAATCAGCACGCCGACGCCGCGCGGCATCAGCAACAGGCCGGTATCGACCACCGGGTAGCCATACAGCGTCTGGAGCATCGGCGGGAGCAGCGCCATCGTCGCCATCATCACCACGCCGACCACCTGCATGAAGGCGAGCGCGGTGACGAGGTTGCGGTTGCGCCACAGGCTGCGTTCGAACATCGGGTTCTTGCCGGTCGCCATATGGACGACGAACATCCAGATTGCGGTGCCCGCGACCAGCGTCTCGATCCAGATCTCGGGCGAGGAGAACCAGTCGGCATGCTGGCCGCGGTCGAGCATCAATTGCAGCGCGCCGATGCCGACCGCGAGCAAGGAGAATCCGAAGACATCGAACGTCCGCTTGCGCACCGGACGGCTGGGCAACAGCCACCACAGGATGACGAGGCAGATCACGCCGAGCGGCAGGTTGACATAGAATACCCAGCGCCAGTTGAAGTTTTCGGTGAGCCAGCCCCCCAGGACCGGGCCGAGGATCGGGCCGATCATGATGCCCATCCCCCACACCGCCATCGCCTTTTGCTGGTCCTTGGGCGCGTTGATGTCGAGCATCACCGTCTGGCTGAGCGGGTTCATGAACGCCGCCGCGATCCCCTGAAGGATGCGGAACATAACCATCTGTTCCAGGCTCTGCGCCGCGCCGCACAGTGCCGATGCGATGATGAACCCCACGATCGAGATGAGGAACAGGTTGCGTGAGCCGATCCGGTCGGAGACCCAGCCGGTGATCGGGATCGCGATGGCCGAGGCC
>JBHYGP010000068.1:0-3507 GCA_051858935.1 Sphingomonas sp. | reverse complement strand
GATATAGCTGGTCAGCACCCAGGTGATCGTGTCCGCCGTCGCGCCCAGCGAGGTCTGCATGTGCGGCAGCGCGACGTTGGCGATGGTGGTGTCGAGGATCTGCATGATCGTCGCCAGCATCACGCCGAAGGTCAGCAGGCCTTTATTGTGCACGGGCAGCGCCGCTTCGCCCGCAGCCTGTGGGGCGGGTGGCGTTGCGGTCGAAGGGGATTGTGCGGCGGTGGCCATTGGTAGCGCTTACTTGCGTGTGTCCACGGTCACTTCGGCGGAGAGGCCGGCGATGAGCTGGCGCGGGCTCTGTTCGTCGATGGCGATGCGGACGGGGACGCGCTGGGTCACCTTGACCCAATTGCCGTTGGCGTTCTGGGCCGGGAGCACCGAGGTTTCCGAGCCAGTCTGCGACCCGATCGATGCGACATGGCCTTTCAGCTTCAGGCCCGGATAGGCGTCGAAGCGGACTTCGGCGGGCTGGCCGACGCGCATGTCGGCGAGGTCGGTTTCCTTGAAATTCGCCTCGATCCACGAGCCGTCCGAGCGGACCAATGTGACGGCGGGGAGGCCCGACATCATCATCTGCCCGACCTGAAGCCGGTCGGCCTGGCTGACCACGCCATCGACCGGCGCGCGGCGCGCGGTGCGTTCGAGGTCGAGCAATGCCTTGGCACGCTGGGCGCGGGCGGCGGCGATGGCCGGATTGACGCCGGGCACCGCGCTGCCGCTCGACAGCTTGGCGCGCGCTTCATCGGCTCCGGCGAGCGCGCTTTGCAGGCTCGCGCGGGCCTGTTCGACCGAATGCTGGGCCTGTTCAAAGCGCGCGCGGGTGGTGAAGCCGCGGTCCATCAGTGCCTTTTGGCGGTTATAGTCCTCCTGCGCCGACGCGATGCGGTCGCGTGCGGCCTGGATGTCGGCACCGGTGCCGACATAGCTGGCCTGCATCGTCGTCACCTGAACCTGCGCATTGGCGATTGCGGCATCGGCCTGAGCCACGGCGATGCGATAGGGTTCGGGGTCGATACGAAACAGCAGGTCGCCGGCCTTGACGCTCTGGTTCTCCTTGACCGCCACCTCGACGATCCGCCCCGCGACGTCGCTCGCCACCGACACCTTGTCCTGCTGGACATAGGCATTGTCGGTCGAGACGGTGCCGCCCGACATCGCCCAGCCGATTGCGGCGGCGGCGATGACCAGCAGGGGCACGCCGAACATCAGCAACGGGCGCAACAGCTTGCGTTGCGGCTTTTCCGCCGGGGCGGATTCGGCTGCGGTCGCGGTCTCGATACGGGGATCGGCTTCAGCCATTGGCGGCCTCGTTGGACTGATCGGGGTTGAGGTTGGCACGGAGCTGTTCGAGCAGCGCGTGAAGTTTTGCCTGATCATCGGGGCTGATGCCCTCGGCGGCGTCCACGAACAGCGCGTCGGCGATGGTCTTGAGCTGGAGCAGGATCGGCTGGGCGGCGTCGGTCAGATGGATGCGCCACACGCGGCGGTCGCCCGGATCGCGGCGGCGCTCGACCCAGCCGGCCTCTTCAAGCCGGTCGATCATTCGACCGAGGGTGATCGGTTCGACCTCCAGCAGATCGGCGAGCATGCCCTGGTTGCTGCCCTCATGCCGTTTGAGCACGCTGAGCGTCCGCCATTGCTGGCGGGTGACGCCGATCAGGCGCGCGCGTTCGTCGAAACGCTTGCGGAGCAGGCGCGAGACGTCGCTGATCAGAAATCCGAGTGAGTCGGTCATGAGCGGCGATATAATGAGCATGCTTATAGAATGCCAGCGATATAAGTTGCGATCTGCGACCTATACGATTGCACGCAACGCAACCACTGCGCCTTTCGCATATGAGCAAACCGGTGCATCAGAACGCCCATGACCGACATATTCGAGAGCTTTGACGGACAGAAACTGGCCTGGCGCGAGATGGGGCAGGGGCGGCCGGTGGTGCTGATCCACGGCTTCTTCTCTGACGCGCAGACCAACTGGATCAAATATGGCACCGCCGCGAAGCTGGCGGAGGCGGGCTTCCGGGTCATCATGCCCGACCTGCGTGCGCACGGGGAAAGCGCTAGGCCGCATGACCCCGCCGCCTATCCGCCCGACGCGCTGGCGCAGGACGCGGAGGCGCTGATCGCGCATCTTGGCCTGACCGACTATGATTTGGGCGGCTATTCGCTCGGTGCGCGGACGACGGTGCGGGTGTTGGCGCGCGGGATCGCGCCGACGCCACGCCGGGTGATCCTGTCGGGGCTGGGCGATGAGGGCGTGACCGACACCGGACGTCGCACAGGCTTTTTCCGTCGCGTGCTGACCGGGTTCGGCAGCTTTGTGCGCGGCGACAAGGAGTTCATGTCGCAGGCGTTTCTCAAGACCACCGGCGGTGATCCGAAGGCGCTGCTCGGCATCCTCGACACCTTTGTCGATACGCCGCCCGAAGCCGTGGCCATGCTCGACGTGCCGGTGCTGGTCGTCGCGGGGGCAGAGGACGACGAAGTTGGGTCATTCACCGGCCTTGCCACGATGCTGTCCGATGCACGCTTCGTCGAGATTCCGGGCAATCACATGAGCGCGGTGACGCGACCCGAGCTGGGCGACGCGATCGTAACATTTCTGACCGCTTGACCCCATCCGGGGGCAGGCGCACTCTGTCCGCATCCAGAAATAGACAATCGAGGGATTGATGATCCGCACCGGAATTTCGACGATCGCGCTTGCCATGCTGCTCGCCAGCCCGGGATCGGCGCAGAGCCAGAAAGCGGCGACCCCGACCGCCGCCGAAGCCGACGCCTTTGTTAAGCGGGCCAGCAAGGAGTTCGAGGAATTCTCGCTCGACGATGCGCGCATCCAATGGGTCTATGCGACCTATATCAACCAGGACACCTCCGCGCTCGTCGCGAAGAGCGGGGCGAAGGGGACCGAACTGGCGGTCAAGTTCGCGCTTGAAGCGGCGAAATATGAGAAGGTGAAGGGCCTGTCGCCCGACACCAGGCGCCAGCTCGATATCCTGCGCAGCGCGATCACGTCGCCGGCACCGACCCGCGACGGCGCCGCCTCCGCGCTCGCGAACCTGCAGACCGACATGCAGACCGTCTATGGTACGGGCAAGGGGGTGCTGAAGGGGGAGCCGATCAGCGGTAGCGACATCGAGGCGGCGATGGGCACCAGCCGCAACCCCGATGAGCTGAAGGAAATGTGGACCAGCTGGCACGACAATGTCGGCGCGCCGCAGCGTCAGGACTATCAGCGCTCGGTCGGCTTGCTGAACGAGGGCGCGCGCGAGCTGGGCTTCAAGGATGTCGGCGCGATGTGGCGGTCGAACTATGACATGCCGCCGGAGGAATTCGCCAAGCTCACCGACAAGCTCTGGAACGAGGTGAAGCCGCTCTATGAATCGCTGCACACCTATGTCCGCTGGAAGCTGAACGAGAAATATGGCGATGCGGTCCAGTCCAAGACCGGCCCGATCCGTGCCGACCTGCTCGGCAATATGTGGGCGCAGGAATGGGGCAATATCT
>JBHYGP010000067.1:0-6252 GCA_051858935.1 Sphingomonas sp. | reverse complement strand
GTCGTCGCCTGCAGCTCCAGATCGTTGAGCACATTGGTCACATAAGCGGTAAGCGACCACCATTTCCGCTCCAGCCCGACGCGCAGGTTGAGCATCTCCATGCTCCCCAGCTTCCCCGTCGCGAAATTCTGGGGGAAGGTTTCACGCTCGCCGATATATTGGAACGCCACCTGACCGGTCAGCTCCAGATCGTCGCCATCCAGCGGGTAGTTGAAGTCGGCACCGGTCGAGAAGGACACCTTGGGCACGTTGGGCGGGCGGTTGCCCTTGGCGAGATCCTGATAGTCGGCCGGCGCTCCGGCAACGGCGAACACTGCCATGCCTTCACTATACCCCGCCTCGGTCAGATTGCCGCTGAAGAACAGCGACAGGTTGCGGCTCGCCCGGTAGCTGCTCTCAAGCTCAAGCCCGTAGATGCGCAGCTGCGGCCCGTTCGCGGTCAGCGCGCCGGGATTGCTGATCCCGATCTGCGGATTGTCGAAGTCCGAGTAGAAGGCCGCGACGTTGAGCGTCAGATCGCCGCCCATCAGCCGCGACTTCACGCCGATTTCGCCGGTGACCACATCGTCGGGATCATAGGTCAGCGCGTCGTTGAACGCCTGTGACCCGACCGGGCCAAAGCCGAGCGCCGAGAAGGGGCTGTTGAGCCCACCATTGCGAATTCCGCGCGCCAGCGTGCCATACACCATCACATCGTCGCTGACGTCATATTCGACCGCCACGCGCGGCAGGAAGGTATTCAACTTGAAGTCGAAGCTGGTGCCGGGGCCGCCCGGCGCGTTGAGCGCATCGACATCGTTGGGCACCGGGAAATAGATCGGCGCGAAGATATCGCCCGGATCGGTGAAGATCGGCGAGAAGATGCCGATGACGAAGGATTCGACCAGGGTCGCGGTCACCTTCTCATTGACGTAGCGCGCGCCGGCGAACAGGCGCAGGCGGTCGGTCGCGGCATAGCTCAGCTCGACAAAGCCCGAAAACTGGCGGGTGTCGGTCTGGGTCGTGCTCCGCTCGATCTCGGTCGATCCGGTGTCGGTGATATTGGCATAGCCGTCACCCGAAACCAGCGCGGTCGCGGTCGATTTGGTGTCCTGGAAATACGCACCCGCAACGATGTTGAGCGGCGAGTCGAAGTCGGTGACGAAGCGGAACTCCTGCGACACCGCGCGTTCCTTGCTCTGCGTCTGCGCGATCGCGGTCAGGTCGGACGAGAGCAGGTTGCTCGCCGTGTCGAACGGTGGGAAGGCGTTGAAAAAGCCTTCAAAGCCATAGGTATAGGCCGAGCTGAACGTCTCCGCCTGACGCCGGCGATGGTAGAGGCCGGTGATCGATTCGACCGTGATCGGGCCGGAGTTGAACGAGATCTTGCCGCTATAGAGTTCGAAATCGTCCTCATTCAGACCGTCAATCAGGCTGAGCGCGGGGGCGATCAGGTCTTCGCTGCCGACGCTGTTGCCGATCGTCGCCGGATTGATGAAATTCAACTCGCCGATATCGTCGCGGCCAACATGCGCGGCGAGACGAATGGTCAGATTGTCGGTCGGTTTGGCCAGGATGATCGCGCGACCCCCGAAGGACTCGAAATCGTTCATGTCCTTCTGGTTGAGGCCGATATTGTCGATATAGCCATCATCCTTGCGGTAGAAGCCGACCGCACGGATCCCGAGCTTGCCGGGCACAAGGATCAGGCTCGACGCATTCTCGACGCGATAGTTGAAGCCGCCATGATCGGTGACGCTCGCCCCGCCGCTCCAGGTTCCCGTAAAGGTCGCGCCGTCGAGATCGGGGTCGGCCGCGAAGTAGCGGATCACGCCGCCCATCGCGCCTTCGCCGAAATAGGTCGGCTGCGGCCCGCGCAGGATTTCGACGCGATCGAAGTCGAAGAAGTTGAAGTCGCGCTGCGACGCGGAGGCGGACGCCACCGACACGTCATCGACCATGATCGACACCAAAGGCTGGAGCGCATTGCCCGACACCTGGGTGCTGTTGGTCACGCCGCGAATGTTGATTTCATTGGTGTTCGGCCCGCGATCGAGCATCTCAACGCCCGCGACGCGGCCCGCCAGATCCTCAAAATCGACGATACCGGATTTCTGCAGATCGTCGCCGCCCAGCGCGGTGACGCTGCCGCCGATATCCTGCACCGACTCCTGCAGAAAACGCGCCGTGACGACGACTTCCTCGACGTCACTCGCCGCGACCGGAGCGTCCTGTGCGGCAGCTGCCGAACTGAAGCCGAGCGTCGATACGCCCGCGACCAAGGTCGCAATAACCCCCCTGAGTGCCACACAATCCTCCTCTTTATTTGAGCCGGAACAAGCCGTTGCGATGCAACGGAAATTATGACGTTCGAGCAGCATTCACCACTCCGCGCGAACGACGTTCGCACGGTCGGAATACCCATGGCTCGACGGTCCCCGCCGCCTTTTGAGCCCTCTCAACCCCCACCCGAGTCGTTCTACAATACATCAATGTATTGTCAATAAACCGTCATCGAAATTTCACGGATTCTCCGCGCAGTTTACGGGGACCAGCAACCGCGCGACCGGGCGGGCAACGAGCAGCATGACCAGGCACGCTCCGCCGGCGAACGCTGCGTTCAGGGCGAAGAATTCGGCATGCGGCATCGTCTCCCACCAGGTCGCGACCCGACCGACGAGCAGATTGCCGAGAAAGACCGACAGGAACACCGTACCCATCATCGTCGAGTTGATCTGCGCCGGCGCGGCGCGCGAGAACAGCGCGAGCAGCGTCGGCCAGTAGAAGGTGAAGCCGAGCGCGTTGAGCCCGTAGAGCAGCACCGGCCAGATCGCTCCGACACTCTCGCCCCGGTCGGCCCAGCCGGCGGGCACGACCATCATCAGGCTTGCGCCCGCGATGATGAAATAACCGATGGTGAGTTTCGACATCTCACCTGCCTCACGCCCGCGCCGTGCTTGCCAGCGCCACAGCGCGATCAGCACCGGCACTGCGAGGATACAGAACAGCCCGTCGAGTGAATTGAACGATGCCGTGGGCACGGTCCAGCCGAACAGGCTCCGATCGACCGACGCGTCGATGAACAACAGCCCCGCATTCATCTCCTGAAAATAGGCTGCACAGGCCGGGATGCTGATCGCTCCGAGGAACAGCAGCGCGACAACGCGCCGCCAATCGTCTCGATTGAGCGGCTGGCGGTCCGACATATCCCGCTGCCGCCGCCGGTCGGGCGGAAGATGCTTCCACCCGCTGAGGTAGGTCGCCAGCGCGATCAGCATCAGCACGCCCGCCGCGCCAAACCCGACATGCCAGCCATAGAGCTGCGCCAGCACCCCGCACAGCAGCGGCCCGAGCAATGCGCCGACATTGATCGCCGCAGAGAAGATCGCAAACGCGCGCGTCCGTTGCCCCGCCTCGTCGGGACCATAGAGAAAGCCGACTTGGACCGAGATATTGCCCTTCAGGCACCCGGTCCCCCCGATCAGGAACGCGATGGCGAAGAGGAAGCTGCCCTCGAACGCCATCAGGAAATGGCCGGTCGCCATCAGCACCGCGCCGAGCAGCACCGTGCGCCGCTGCCCCAGCCAGCGATCGGCGAGCAACCCGCCGAAGATCGGGGTGAAATAGACCAGCCCGGTGTAAAGGCTGAACACTTGGCTGGCGAAGGCCTGGTTGGACAGCGGGCCGGTCAGCCCCTCGATCCCCGCGCGCACCCCGGCAAAGCCTAGCACACCCTCCGCGACCCCCGGCGTCAGGATGTGCTGAAGCATGTAGAGCAGCAGCAGCGCCGACATGCCGTAAAAGGAGAAGCGTTCCCACGCCTCGGCAAATGCGAGATAGGCGAGGCCCTTGGGATGGCCCCAAAGGCGGTCATGCGATGGCGCCACCACCGACTAGATATCCGTCCAGCCGCCTGCGTCCGCATCGGCGAAGCGGTCGGTCGCGCGGATCAGCTGGTCGAGGATTCCCGGCTCCGAATAGGCGTGGCCCGCGCCGTCGACCAAATGGAACTCCGCCTCGGGCCAGACGCGGTGCAGCGCATGGGCATAGGTCGCCGGGCATGGCAGGTCGTAGCGGCCATGGACGATCACACCCGGGATGCCGCGCATGCGATGCGCCTCGCGCAGCAACTGCCCGTCCTCAAGCCAGGCGCCATGGGTGAAATAATGGTTCTCGATCCGGGCGAACGCGAGTGCATAGGCCTCATCGCGCCACAGTGCGTCCATCGCCGCGCTTGGCAGCAGCGTCGATGTCTCGCACTCCCACCGCGTCCACGCCTGCGCCGCTTCGATCTGCGCGGCCGCGTCGTCGCCGGTCAGGCGGCGGCGATAGGCGGCGACCAGATCGCCGCGCTCGTCCTGCGGGATCGGCGCCTGAAGCCGCGCGAATGCGTCGGGGAACACTTCCGACACACCAAAGCGATAGAACCAGTCGATCTCCGCCCGCGACACGGTGAAGATCCCGCGCAGGACCAGTTCGCTGACGCGATCGGGATGGGTCTGGGCATAAGCCAGGCCGAGCGTTGACCCCCATGATCCGCCGAACACCAGCCACTTGTCCGCCCCGACCAGTTCGCGCAGTCGCTCGATATCGGCGACAAGATGCCAGGTCGTATTGTCCTCAAGGCCGGCATGCGGGGTCGACTGCCCGCAGCCGCGCTGGTCGAACAGCATTACGTCGTAGCGTGCAGGGTCGAACAGACGGCGGTGCGACGGCGAAAACCCGCCGCCCGGCCCGCCATGCAGGAAGATCGCTGGCTTGCCACCGGGCGTGCCGACACGCTCATAATAGAGCTGATGCCCGTCCCCCACGTCGAGCATCCCGCGCGCATAGGGTTCGATCTCCGGGTACAGGCCGCGCAGTTCAGTCCCGTCCATCTCGCCACCCCACTCAACAATACATATGTGTATTGTTGCAGCGCTTCAGGGGCAGGAGTCAAGCCGGATGCGAAACGGTTTGGCTCAATTTGTTCCGGTGAACACCATCACGTAGCGATGGATCAGGTCCTGGCGCTGTTCGAGCGATTCCTTGAGGCCGGTGGCGTAATAGCCGACCTGATGGAAATAGACGACGCGCGCGCGGATCATCGCGTCGTCATTGCTGTACCCGCCCTCGGCGAACACCTTCTGGATCGCATCGATGCGGACCGCATCGACCTCCTGGACCACCGCCTCGACCTCGGCGGACAGGTTCGCCCAGGCACGAATCGCGCGGTCATAGGCCGGACTGAATCCCTGTTCGGAGATGTACAGATGCGCCAGACGCGACAGTCGTTCCGCAACCGAACCGGGCGCAGCCAGTACATCGAGCATCGGTTGCGTATTGCGCGCGCGCCAATCCTTGAGCAGCGCGTCGAGCAACTCATTATGGTCCTTGAACCGCCAGTAGAACCCGCCGCGCGTAACCCCCACTGTCTTGGCCAGCCGGTCGATCTTCACCCCGACGATCCCGTCCTCAATCAAGGTGCGGCGCGCGATGTCGATCCATTCCTGGGTGGAGGGGGTGTGTTCAGGCGGCGGAGTACGTTGCCATGTACGGCCCGTCTTGCCAGCACCCTTCCCCGTCTTGGTCGCTGTCGTCTTCGTCTCAGCCATAGTGCCTCATTGCCGGATAACTACGCGCACGGTCAATCGCCGCCGCCGGTTCGCGGTGCCGCTGTGCGGAGAGGCTGGACATGTCAATACATGAATGTATTTCTTGCGGCGGGTTTGCGCGGCGGACTGCGCGATTGGGGAGTATAGGGTGGCACGCAGAACCGACAGCTTCGCATTGATCGCCGCCGTCGTGATCGGCAACGGCATCGCCCATATCGGCACTTCGACCATGCCGCTTCAGGTCGGTGCGCTGATGGATCTGGGCCTGAACGGGCGCGAGGCGGGCTTGTTCGGATTCTTCCAGATCGGCGCGCTCGCATTGTCGATGATCGCGCTCGCCCCGTTCATCCACCGCGCGCGATCGGTGACGGTCGCGATGGTCGGCGCGACGCTGGCGCTGGGCGCGCATGTCGCGATGTATTTCCTGCCCGGCTCCTTCCCGCTGCTGCTGGCCTTCGCAGCATTGGCGGGAACAGGGTACGGGCTAGTCTTCGCCGCGACAATCACCGGAGGATCGACCGCAGCCAACCCGGACCGGGTCTATGCGATCGGCAATGGCGGCGCGGTCGCCTATGTCGTCGCGTTGATGTTCGTGATGCCGATGGCGAGCATCCATCTCGGCCGGATGGGCGCATTCCTCGCGGTCGCAATCGCGATTCTCGTCACCATGCCGATGATG
>JBHYGP010000066.1:0-6305 GCA_051858935.1 Sphingomonas sp. | reverse complement strand
CAGCTGGCGGCGACCCAGTCGAATATCGGCCGGATGCAGGCCGCCGGGGTGCTGGTCGGCATCGGCATGATCAATGACGATGAGGCGCGGCAGGCACGGCTGATCAAGCAATATGCCGGCAACCTGGTGGCACTGACCAAAATTCCGGGCGCGTCGGGCCTTGATTGGGGACAGGCGTTCGCGACGATCAGCTCGAAACCGGCCGAGGCGATGGGCATGGGCGGTGACTATGGTTCGTTGCGTCCCGGTCGTCGTGGTGATGTGGTCGTGTGGGACGGAGATCCGCTGGAGATCGGCACGGCGGCGGTGCGGGTGTTCATCGACGGTGTCGAGCAGCCGATCGAGACGCGTCAGGATCAGCTGCGCAAGCGGTATTTCGATCCGAAGGAAGGCGCCTTGCCCAAGGCGTACGAACGCTGAACGCTCCCCATCATCCGGCCTGTGCGGGCGAAGAACCGCGCCGCGCAGGCCGCCCGCGCGATCCCGCGAAATATGCGGCGATCATCGAAGCGGCGCGTCAGACGTTCTTCACGCGCGGATTCCACGCCGCGACGATCGAGGAGATCGCGCTGGCGGCGGGGGTGTCGAAGGTCACCGTCTATAGCCGGTTCGGTGACAAGGAGACGCTGTTCGAAGAGGTGATCCGTGCCGAAAGCACACGCATGGCCGAGGTTTTCGACGCCAGCGTATCCGACCAGAGGTCGCTGGAGGATCAGCTCAACGCCTATGGCGTGGCGCTGCTCACCTTCATGTTCAGCGAGGATCATGTCGCGATCGACCGGGTGCTGCTGAACGAGATTTCGCAGATCCCGAGCCTTGCTCGCCGTTTCTACGAGGCTGGGCCGGGTGTGTGTTTCGGGCGGTTGGCCGAAGTGCTGGTCGAGGCGCAGGCGCGGGGCGAGGTCGAGGTCGACGATCCCCATCTGGCGGCGCAGGATCTGTGCGGGCTGTGGAAGGGCGCGGCGGATATGGGGATGAAGCTGGGGCTGGAGCCCCTGCCATCGCCCGAAGCGATCCGGGCGCGGGTCGAGCGCGCGACGCGGCTGTTTCTGAAGATGATCGGATCGAAGCCGTGACGACCGGCGTTATGCTGGCAACGGAGGTGCAAGCGATGCGAACCATGATGACGATAGCGGCGGGTGCGGTGTTGCTGGCCGGGTGCGGCGGCGGATCGGATTCGAGCGAGGTAGTGCCAACCCCGGCACCGACTCCGACAGAGTTCAGCAAGGTCCAGAAGGACATCATCGCGCTGCCCAAAAGGTTGCAGGATGGCGTGATGCTGCGCGCGATCCGCGATGCGAAGCTGAGCTGCCAGAGCGTGACCGAACTGACGCGCGTCGAGGATCGGGGCGGCAAGGCACGCTGGCGCGTCGTGTGCGACGATCGCAACCCCTATGTTGTCGAGATCACGACCGATGGGACTGCAGTGATCCGCAGACGGCGCTGATCCGGCTCAATACTGAAAAAAGAAGGGGGCGGTCGTTGGACCGCCCCCTTTTCAGTTGGGGTAACAGGTCAGAGGCCGACGACGCCACCGTCATTCTTGGTGATGACCACCACCGAAGAACGCGGGCGGGTGCCGGCAGGCGCGGTGCCGGTCGCCTGGGTCGCGGGCCAGCCGCTGTCCGGGGCGGCGGGAGTGCCATCTTCGCCCGGATGCTGGATGCCGACGAACAGGGTGCGACCGTCCGGGGTCGTATCGACGCCGGTCAGCTCGCAGCCGATCGGGCCGACCAGGAAGCGCTTGAGCGTTGCATCGGTCGCCAGCGCGCCGCGGCGGGTCGCCTGGGTGCCGGTGGTGCCGCCGCTGCCGCGGTTGGTGATCGTCACGTTCGCGCCGTCGCCGGTGACGCCGGGCATGGCGAGCAGCATCTGGTTGTTGGTGCGATCGGTGAAGGCACCATCATCGGTCTGGATCCACAGCAACGGCTTCACCAGGCCGCCGGGGTTGGTCGGGCGCGAGAACCACAGGCCGTCCGGGCTGGAGAAGTCGTTGTTGGCGTTCAACCCGGAGATGTTGACGTCGCTGTTCGAATCCGCCGAGTCCGCGCCGAACAGGTAAATGTCCCAGGCGAAGGCGAGCGCGGCGGGATCATCGCCAGTTTCGCGCAGGCGCAGGATATGGCCGTTGGGGTTGCCATATTGGTTCGACGCGCCCTTGGGGTCGTTATAGTGGCGCGGGTTGGCAGCGTCGGTGCCGGTGATCGGGCGAACCGACGCGTTGTTGTTGGTCAGGGTGAGGTAGATTTCACCGGTCACCGGGTTGGTCGCGGTCCATTCCGGGCGGTCCATCCGCGTCGCGCCAACCGCGTCGGCGGCGAGGCGGGCGTGGGTCAGAATGTCGGCCTGATCGGCGAACACATATTCGGGGTCCGAACCGACCGCCGGGCGGTTCGGCACCTGACCGAACACCAGCGGGAGCCAGCTGCCCGTTCCGTTGGCGTTGAAGCGTGCGACATAGAGCGTGCCGGCATCGAGATATTTGTCGCCCATCGCGAGCCGGTCGGCCGTCTGTGCGTCGCTCGCGGTCCAGGTCGCGTTGGAGACGAACTTGTAGAAATATTCGCCGCGCGAATCGTCGCCGAGATAGACGGCGAGCTTCTTGCCGGGCGTGGCATTGCCGAACCACGCGCCCTCATGGCCCATGCGGCCCAGCGCGGTGCGCTTCCGGGGCGCTTTGGTCTTGTCATAGGGGTCGATTTCGACGACCCAGCCGAACTGGTTCGGCTCGTTACGCCAATCGGTAGTGGAGCTGCCGCCAACCGTCGCACGCGCGTCCCAACGCCGGAACAGCGTGTTGGTCGGGTCCGCCGGGGTAACGGTCGACCAGCCATAGCTGCCGGTGCTGCTGCTCACGCCATAGCGGCGCAGCGCGACCAGTTCGCGCGGCGAACGCTGGGCGTCGTCGCCGCTGCGGCGGAAATAGCCTGCCCAGTTTTCCTCGCAGGTGATGTTGGTGCCCCACAGCGTGTGGCCATTGGCGCAGTTGTTGATCGTGCCGCGTCCTGCGGTGCCGTTGCTCGAATAGGGGGTCTGAAGCATCGCGTGGCCGCGCACCGGACCGTTGAACACCATCGGCGTGGCCGGCGTGATGCGACGGTTGAAGGTCGAGTTCTGAACATAGGTCCAGGCGCGGTTTGCGCCCTCGACGACTTCCGTCACCGATACGCCGTGCGCTTCGATCTCCTTGATCGCCTCGGCCTCGGGACGCACGCCGCCGGGCGCGGTGGGACCGGCGGGATGGAGATACTGGACGTTGAGATTTTCGTGGTTCTGGACCATCAGCCCGCGGACCGAGCTGTTGTCGTCGCGCGCGCCGCTGGCCGACAGGCCGTACCAGTAGAGCGCGTCGCCATGATCGCCGATGCGGTTGGCGAAATCGGTGTCGGTGCCGTCATTCTTATAGGCCGGAACGCCCGACGCGATCGGATCGCCAAGGCGGGTCAGGACAGCGACCGAATAGCCAGCCGGAACCGTGACGACGTCGTTGCGATTCTTCGCGATCGAGGTGAAGCCCAGTTCGGCGGCGTCGACGGTCACCGTGACGCTTTCGATCGTCGTCTGGCCGGCAGTATCGGTCGCGCGATACTCAAAGCGCAGGCCGGTCCCGCCCGCAACGGCGGGGGCAATGAACGAAGGCGTGGTCGAACCGGGGTTGATCAGCGTGACCGTCGGCCCCTGGGTCTGAACCCAGGTCGAGGTGATCGCACCGTTGTCGGTGACGTTGGCGGTCAGCGTGACGACGCGACCCGCCTTGGTCGTACCCGAAGAGCCGACCGAGATGATGTTGGGGAAGGGGTCGGAGCTGGATGCCGCACTGTCGCACCCGGCCAGCACAGCGCCGCCGAATACCGCCGCCGAGGCCGCCATGGCACCCGAGCGCAGTGCCTGACGCCGCGAATAACGCTGTTCGATCATCGCGTTGAGGCTGGGATTGCCGCTGGTGTTGGTGTCGACGTCGCCATCGCTGTACGCGAAGCCGTGCGCAGTGAGTTCGGTCATGTCTGTGTCCCCTGACCCCGCGTCCCGTTTGGACTGGGTGCAGAGTCGCTGTGGCCGCAGCGCTTTACGGCGTGATGCAGATTTGCGGACGAAGCCATTGCGATTTGGCGGCAATTTGATGACGGCTGGGCAGCCGCAGCCGGCTTCGCTAGAGCCGGGCGGATGACTTTGCCGCGCGACAGTCTGACCGATCGGTTTGCCCGACGCGCCGCGCGTGTTGCGCGCGAACGCCCCAGGGTGAGCGCCGCTGACGCGCGCATAGCGTTGGCGCTGGCGGCGGTGGTGGCGATGGGGCCGCTGCTGACGATCGTCGGGGCGGACCTGATCCGCGCCGGCGTCGAGGCCGAGGCGCGCGCACTGGAGGCGCAATTCCGAACCCGCATGGCGCCAGCGGAGGCGCGACGCGATGCGGCGGCTGTGTTGCGCGACTCCGTGCGCCAACCCGCGCTGGCGACGACGCTCGAGCGGCTGGCGCGTGTGTTGCCCGACGACGCCCGGCTGGTTTCGGCGGCGCGCGGTGCGGACGGGCTGTTGCTGGTCGAGATTGCGGCGAGCGACCCCGATCTGCTGCGTGGCGCGCTGCGTCGCGACCCCGTGCTTGCTGCGATGCGTGAAAGCGGACAGCGACGCACGGGGGATGCGCGCGTCGTGGTGACGTTGAGGTCGCGCGCATGATGCGGGGGCGTGCGGTGTTGGGGCTGGGTGGTGGCGTGATTGCCGCCGTCCTGCTGGTGGTGCCGGCGGCGGACGCGCTGAGCGACCTGTGGGCTGCGCGTCAGCAGCGCGCGACGCTTGCCGCACGTCTTGCCGCCCCGCCGGAGCCGGAGCGCCCGCTGGTCGCCGCTGGCCTTGCCATCCCCGCGCCGGATCGCGCCTCCGCTGCGCGAAGCCTGTCGGCGCGGCTCCGGGGCAGCGCTGCATCCGCGGGAGTCCTGGTCGAAACGCTGACGCCGACCGCGCCACAGCCCGGGATTGTTGCGCTGGGCATGCGCCTGTCGGGCCCTGAAAAGGCGGTGATCGCCTGGGTCGACGGGATCGAGCGCGGTTCGCCGCTGACCCGCTTCCGCAGCTGGCGCGTGCGTGCGCTGGCCGATGGCGGGGTGCGGGTCGAGGGTGAGGTCGTGGCGGCATGGCACTGAGCCGCACCGATCTGCGATTGTTGATCGTGGCGGGGCTGGTCTCCGCGGCCGTGCCGGTGATCGCGCTCTATCCCTATGCGGTCGAACCGCGCGCCGGGGGGCAGCCTGCAACCGCGACGATCGCCCCGCCGCCCCTGGCCGTGCCGGTGCGGGTGTATGAGCGCGAGCTCTTTGCCGCTGCGGAGCGCGACGCACCGCCCGCCGACGCGCCCGTGCTGACCGGGATCGCCGGGCGGCTCAACCGCGACGCGGTGGCGCTGGTGCGGCTTGCCGATGGCAGCGCGCGGACGCTGGCCGTCGGGGCGAGCGTCGATGGCTGGCGGCTGGAGAGTCTGGCGATCGACGCCGCCTTCTTCACCCGGGGGCGCGAGCGGGTGCGGGTCGCGATGCAGGACGCGCAGCCGCCCGCCGAGTGACTATTGGTCGCAGCTCTTCAGCGCCTCTGCCCGTGTCGTCCGGCCGCTGGTGATCCAGCTTTCCGGGACGACGGTGAGGTTCTGCTGGGTGATGAGATAGGAGCCCGGCCGCTGTCGGTAGATCACCAGCGTGCCGCAATAGGCCGCGATCTTCGGGTAGCTTCCGGTCACCTTGACGAAGGCATAGCGGCCCGGATGCGACGCGCCCTCAGGATTGTTGACCCAGCCAAGCGTCTGGAGTGTCCAGCGACCCTTTCCGCCCGCATTTTGCCTGAGCATGTTCGGGACGCTGAGCCATTCGTCCTTCTCGATCTCAAGGATCGGTTCCATCATCGGCATGCCGGCGAGATAATCGCTGCGGTCGAGCAAGCCCATATAGCGATCGGCGAAGGCGGTGAGGTCGGCCTGATCCTGCGCGCTCGGCTTCCAGTCGGCGGGTGCGCGCTCATAGGGGTCGGTCGCCGGGTCGTAGCAGGTGAAGCTTGCGCGATACTGGGTCAGTGCGGCGCGGCCCTGAGCGTCGGTGCTGTTGAAATATTTGTACCGGCCCATTCGCGCGGAGAGGCGGCCGCAGCGCTGTTTGGCGAGCGCGCTGATGCGGTCGCTGACCGACGTGAGCTGGGTGACCGGGAAGGTGTCGACCACGGCGGCATAGCCCTTGCCGGGGACGGCTTCGATCTTGATTGCGGGCTGCGACGGTGGTGCGGGCGGGGCCGGAGGCGCAGGTGGCGGCACGGCCGTCGTGCCG
>JBHYGP010000065.1:0-6310 GCA_051858935.1 Sphingomonas sp. | reverse complement strand
TCCTCAATGACGCTAGGGATTCTAGCTTTTTTTGCTGGCACCCGTGCAGCATCCAGCTGCTCGATCCACTTGATCCAGTCGGGCCACCAGCTGCCCTTGGTCTCAACCGCGCCTGCAACAAAATCGTCAAGATTTGCTGCGCCCGCCTCGTTGATCCAATACTGATATTTGCCCGATGATGGCGGATTGACCACGCCTGCGATATGCCCTGACCCCGCCAGCACGAAGCGGATCGGCCCCGCCAGATGCCCGGTCAGCTTCCACACGCTGCGCGGCGGGGCGATATGATCCTCGCGCCCGGCCTGAACATAGGCCGGGGTCGTCACCTTGGTCAGGTCGATCGGCGTCCCCCCGATCGCCAGCGCGCCCGGCTGGATCAGCAGATTGTCGCGGTACAGGTCGGTCAGATAGCTGGCATGCCACTTGGCTGGCAAATTCGTGACGTCCGAATTCCAGTGGAGCAGGTCGAACGGGGTATAATCCTCGCCCAGCAAGTAATTGCTGGTGACATAGTTCCAGATCAGGTCGCGCCCGCGCAGCAGGTTGAACGTCGCCGCCATATAGCGCCCATCGAGGAATCCGTCGGTGGTCAGTGACTGGATCGCTGCCAGTTGCTCGTCATCGACGAAGACGTTGAGGTCGCCGGCCTCGCTGAAATCGACCTGTGCGGTGAAGAAGGTCGCACTCTTGACCTTCGCCGCGTCGCCCCGCGCGGCGAGCACCGCCAGCGTCGCGGCAAGCGTCGTGCCCGCGACGCAATAGCCGATCGCGTGAACGCTCTCGACGCCCAGCAGGTCGCGGATCGTGTCGATCGCGTCGATCTGTCCGCGCTCGACATAATCGTCCCACACCACATCGGCCATGGTCGCGTCGGCCGATTTCCACGACACGACGAACACCGTCAGCCCCTGCTCCACCGCCCAGCGGATGAAGCTCTTCTCGGGTGTCAGGTCGAGGATGTAGAAGCGGTTGATCCACGGCGGAAAGATCACCAGCGGCGTTTCGAACACCGTTTCGGTGGTCGGCGAATATTGGATCAGCTCATAGAGCGGGGTGCGCTTGACCACCCGGCCCGGCGTGGTGGCGATGTTTTCGCCGACCGCGAACGCGCCCTCGACCGTCTGGGTCATCTGCCCCTTGGACAGATCGGCGAGCATGTGGGCGAGGCCCTTGAGCAGATTCTCGCCCTTGGTCTCGATCGTCCGTTCGACCACGAGCGGGTTGGTCGCGGGGAAGTTGCTCGGGCTCATCGCGTCGATGAAGCCCTGAGTCGCGAAGCGCAGTTGTTCCTTTTGCTTGGGCTGCAACCCCTCGATCTGGTCAACGCCTTTGAGCAAATGGTTCGACAGCGTGAGGTAGCTCTGGCGGATGAAGTCGAACACCGGCTGCTCGCGCCATTGCGGCGCCTTGAAGCGTTTGTCGCGTGCCTGTTCGGGGGTTTCCTCAAATTTGGGTGCGGCGGCGGGATCCAGGAAGCGTTGCCACAGCGTCATCGTGTCGGCCCAGAACTCGGCCCCGGCGCGCATCGCCGCGGCGGGATCGACCGGCGGCATCGTCGGTACCGCCGGCATCTGCGGCATAGCGGACATCTGGCCGGCAAGGTCCAGCCCCTGCTCCATCATCATCTGCTGCGCCCGCCCGAACACCCAGGTCCAGTGCTGGAGATCCTCCAGCGCGGGCTTGGGATCGGCTGCCGCTTCAGGGGCAGGCTTGGGATCGGATTTCGGCTTTGCTGCACGCTTCGCCTTGGGCTTTGCGGCAGTCGTGGCGGTCTCAGGCTTCGTCTTTGCGGTCGTCGTCTTTTTCTTTGCCGTCGCCACGCGCCTCTCCTCTGGCTTGCCGCCTCGCCCCCTGTATAACGAGGCATCGCGCAATGCGCGACCACCCCGAGGAACCGCATGAAGCGCCTGCCCCCCTATGTCATCGCCGAAGTCAACGCGATGCGGGCAGCGGCGCGCGCGGCGGGAGAGGACATTATCGACCTGGGGATGGGCAATCCCGACCTGCCCCCGCCCGACCATGTCATTGAGAAACTGATCGAAGTCGCGCGCAAACCCGACGCGCACGGCTATTCGCAGTCAAAGGGCATTCCCGGCCTGCGCCGCGCCCAGGCCAATTATTATGGCCGCCGCTTCGGGGTCGATATCGATCCCGACAGCGAGGTCGTGGTGACGATGGGATCGAAGGAGGGGCTGGCCAGCCTCGCCACCGCGATCACCGCGCCGGGCGATGTCGTGCTCGCGCCGAATCCGAGCTATCCGATCCACACCTTCGGCTTCATCCTCGCCGGTGCGACGATCCGCGCCGTACCGACGACTCCCGACGAGGCCTATTTCGAGAGCCTCGAGCGCGCGATCGCCTTCACCGTGCCGCGACCGAGCATATTGGTCGTCAACTATCCGTCCAACCCGACGGCGGAGACGGTCGACCTCGCTTTCTATGAGCGGCTGGTCGCCTGGGCGAAGGAGAACAAGGTGTGGATCCTGTCCGACCTTGCCTATTCGGAGCTGTATTTCGACGGCAAGCCGACGGTCTCGATCCTGCAGGTGCCGGGCGCCAAGGACATCGCGATCGAGTTTACCTCGCTCAGCAAGACCTATTCGATGGCCGGCTGGCGCATGGGTTTTGCGGTCGGCAACAAGCAGCTGATCGCGGCGATGACGCGGGTCAAATCCTATCTGGATTATGGCGCGTTCACCCCGATCCAGGCCGCCGCCTGCGCCGCGCTCAACGGCCCGCAAGACATTGTCGAGAAGAACCGGCAGCTCTATCACAAGCGCCGCGACGTGCTGGTCGAAAGCTTCGGCCGCGCCGGATGGGACATCCCGCCGCCGCCCGCCAGCATGTTCGCCTGGGCACCGCTCCCGCCCGCGCTGGCGCATCTGGGCAGCCTTGAATTCTCCAAGCAATTGCTGACCCACGCCAAGGTCGCGGTCGCGCCGGGCGTCGGCTATGGCGAGAATGGCGAAGGGTTCGTGCGCATCGCGATGGTCGAGAATGAACAGCGGCTGCGTCAGGCCGCACGCAATGTGAAGAAATATCTCCAGTCGATGGGCGTCAACACCGGCGCGAAATCCGCCTGAGTCAAAAAAGGGGCGCCCCGGATGGAGCGCCCCTTTTTCGCTACCGATCTGAATTGATCAGAAGCGGAAGCCGAACCCGACCGACGCCTGACGGCGCTGCAGGTGGAAGCCGGTGCCGTAGAAATCGCCGAAATCGGCATAGGCACCCTCGACCGTGACATAGGCGTTCTTCGACACCGCGATCTCGACGCCGAGCGCGCCATAGGCGCCGCCCTTGCTGTCGGACGCGGTGACCGCGCCGCTGGTTGCCTCGATGGTCAGCGAGGCATAGCCAAGCTTGCCATAGAGCGCGGTGGTCGGGCTCAGTTCGACGCCGACACGGCCGCCGGCAGCGAGGTTGCCCTTGACCTTGAGGCAGTCGGGGCCGTCGCACAGCTCGACGCCCGAAAACTCATAGTTCACGAACGGGCCGACAGTGACCTTGTTGCTGACCGCGAGGTCGAAACCGATCTCGGCGCCATAGGATACCGCGCTGCCGATCTTGTAGATGTCGCCATCGCCGCTGACGGTCGGGGTCTCGTAGCCGAGACGCGCTTCGATGCGTGCGCCGTCGAACAGATTGCCTGCCGATTCTTCTTCCTGCGCGAACGCGATGCCGGGCACGCACGACAGGGCCGCCGCAGCGACCAGAAGCTTCTTCATGATTTCCCCCAGTATAGAATGGCCAGAACGGCCTGAGACACCCGCCGCAACTTGTTGATTCGGCGGGCGCGCTGCCGATATTCCGGCGTCCCATCGGCGTCCATCGGCATTTTGCGCGGGTTGAATGCCGATGATTGAATTCGGGACAGTGTTGCGCCACTGCAACGACATGACCCGACCCGGCTTTTCCTTCTCCCACCGGCTGCGCGTGCGCTATGCCGAAATTGACGGGCAGAAGGTCGTGTTCAACTCACGCTACCTTGAATATGCCGATGTCGCGCTCAGCGAATATTGGCGCTGGCTGAGGCTTGCCGATCTGCCCGAATGGCGCACGCTTGAGTTTCACGTGGCCCGCGCCACGGTCGATTACACGGCACCCTTCCGCTATGACGATGAGTTCGACGCCTATGCCCGTACCGAGCGGATCGGAACGTCGAGCATCACCAGCCGGGTAGAGCTGGTCCATGCCGACACCGGCGCGCTGCACACGGTGATCGAGCTGGTTCACGTCAATGTCGATCTGGATGCCGGGCGGTCTGCGCCGGTGCCGCAGGCGATCCGCGACCGGATGCTGCAAACCGATTGATCCACCCGCGATACGCGGTCGCACGGAGCGCCGGGAAACGCGCTGTTAACCGGCGGTCTCTAGCATAGGTTCATGCGTCGCGACCGCCTGTTTCAAACCGACCTGCTGGTGGTTGCTGCGGTCGCGTTCGCCTATTTCCTGTGCGCGGTGGGCGCGATCGCCTTTACGCGGCTGAGCGGCAATGTCGCGCTGCTGTGGATCGCCAATGGCGTGCTGATCGCCGCGCTGCTCACCCGACCGGCAACCGAGCGTCCGCTGCACATCGCTTTGCCGCATCGGTCGCCGCCTCAGTCGCGGTCTCGCCCTATACGACGCTGTCGCCCATGTTCGCGGTTGCGAACGTCGCAGAGGCGTTGCTTGCCTGGGCATTGCTCCACCGGTTCCGCGCGGATGCGCGCATATTCCTGTCGCTACGCGCGCTGGCCGGGTTTGTCGCGGCGGCAGGCGTCGTTGCCCCCCTGGTCGTCGGGATCATGCCCGGCGCAATCCTTGCACTGTATCAGGGAGGTGACCCGTGGGTGATGTGGATGAACTGGGGCATTGGTCACGGCCTGGGCGCGCTGATCGGCACGCCGATCGCTCTGCTGGCGATGGCGGGCACGACCTATCGCGACCGGATGTCGGACCCTGCCGCTATTCCGCGCATGATCGGAATCGGTTTGCTGATGGTTGCCGTGACCTGCCTGTGCTTCGCGCAGACGCGTCTGCCGCTGCTGTTCGTTCCGATCCTGCCGCTCATCGCCGCGACGATGGCATTCCGTGTGGCTGGCGCGACGCTGGGGGTGTTTCTGATTGCCGTTATCGGCGCGGGCTTCACCGTCGCCGGGATGGGACCACTCGAGCTGATCGACGGCAGCCGGGCATTCCAACTGCAATTTTTCCAATTCTACCTCGCCGTGCTGTTCCTGATCGCGGTCCCATTCGCCACCATGATCGCCCAGAACCAGCGTCTCGCGACGGCGGTCGCGGTGAGTGAGGCGCGCTATCGGCTCATTTCCGACCATGTGTCCGATGTGGTGCTGACGCTCGATCCGAAAGGCGAAGTGCAATTCGCCTCACCTTCGATGCGTGAGGTGACCGGCCATACACCCGAAACGGTCATCGGCAAAAGCCCCGTCGAGCTGGTCCATGAAGTCGATCGCGAGCGGGTGCGCGAAGCCTATCGCCGGGCGATCGCTGAGCCGGAGCGGGTGCATCGGTTCGAGTTTCGCGGCCAGACCGCAACCGGCGGCGTCCGCTGGTTCGAGACCACCGCGCGCGCAGTCCGCGACGAGGATCGAGCGGTGCTGAGCGTCGTGGCCGTCGTACGCGAGGTCAGCCAGCGCAAGGCGCGTGAGGCCGATCTGCTACGCCAGGCGAACACCGATCCGATGACCGGCGTACTCAATCGCCGCGCGTTTCAGGACCGGATCGACCAGTTCCGCGACAACACCCCCGACCGCCCCGGCACGCTCGCTCTGTTCGATCTCGACCATTTCAAGCAGGTCAATGACGGGCATGGCCATGATGCGGGCGACGCGGCATTGCTGCACTTCGCCGACGTACTGCGCGCCAGTCTTCGGGTTGAGGATGTGATCGGGTTGAGGATGTGATCGGGCGGCTGGGCGGCGAGGAGTTCGCGGTGCTGTTCCCGGGCCTGTCGAGCAGCGCAGCCATGGCCGCGTGCGAGCGGGTGCGCAGCTCGCTTCAGGATGCGCGCATCCATGCCGGGCGCGCGACGTTCACAATCACCGTCAGTGCCGGGGTCGCGCCGATCCGCCCCGACCTGTCGTCGGACGAAGTGTTCCGCATCGCCGATGCTGCGCTTTATCGCGCCAAGTCGCGCGGCCGCAATCGTAGCGAACTTGCCGCTGCCTGATTACTCGGCGGCCTCCGCCGGAGCCTCACCCACGACGTCCTCAGGCAGCGACCAGAGCAGATCATGCTTGCCCAGCACGCGCCCGTCATGGCTCCGCACCTGAACCGGCGCGATCCGGCGATGGTCGCGCGCGTCGACCAG
>JBHYGP010000064.1:1853-6343 GCA_051858935.1 Sphingomonas sp. | reverse complement strand
TCGGCGCCACCTCCCCCTTGCGGGGGAGGATTAGGAAGGTAACGCCTCAAAACCCACCTTATTGCAACTAATTCGCAGCTGCAAAGATTTCTTGACGACGGGCGATTCGTCGGTTGCCCCGCCTCTATAATGCGCCTAAGGCGCCTCCGTCCCTGCGGCCAACAAGTAGGACGGGCCGCCCAACGCATGTTCAGGGAGGCTCATTTGGCCCGCAAGAAAATCGCCCTTATCGGCGCCGGCAATATCGGCGGCACGCTTGCCCACCTCGCCGCCCTGAAGGGTCTCGGCGACATCGTCCTGTTCGACGTGGTCGAGGGCGTTCCGCAGGGCAAGGCGCTCGACCTGTCGCAGTGCGGCCCGGTCGAGGGCTTTGACGCGACGATCACCGGCAGCAACGACTATGCCGACATTGCGGGCGCGGACGTGATCATCGTCACCGCCGGCGTGCCGCGCAAGCCGGGCATGAGCCGCGACGACCTGCTCGGCATCAACCTCAAGGTCATGAAGGCCGTCGGCGAAGGCATCGCCGCCAACGCCCCCGACGCCTTCGTCATCTGCATCACCAACCCGCTCGACGCGATGGTGTGGGCGCTGCGCGAATTCTCCGGCCTCCCGCACAGCAAGGTCGTCGGCATGGCCGGCGTGCTCGACAGCGCGCGCTTCAGCCACTTCCTCGCCGACGAGTTCAAGGTGTCGGTCAAGGAAGTGAACAGCTTCGTGCTCGGCGGCCATGGCGACACGATGGTTCCGGTCGTCGAATATTCGACCGTCGCCGGCATCCCGATCCCCGACCTGATCAAGATGGGCCGCTCGACCCAGGAGCGGATCGACGCGATCGTTCAGCGCACCCGCTCGGGCGGCGGCGAGATCGTCGGCCTGCTCAAGACCGGTTCGGCCTTCTACGCCCCCGCCACCAGCGGCATCGCGATGGCCGAGGCGTATCTGTATGACCAGAAGCGCCTGCTCCCCTGCGCCGCGCACCTGACCGGCCAATATGGCGTCGATGACCTGTATGTCGGCGTTCCGGTGATCATCGGCGCGAACGGTGTCGAGCAGGTGATCGAGATCGGCCTGAACGACGAGGCCAAGGCCAATCTTCAGGTCTCGGTCGACGCGGTCAAGGAACTGCTCGTCGCGTGCAAGGCTATCGACAGCTCGCTCGCTTGAACTACGAAGGCGTCCTGCCATGAGCTACGATCTGATGGTCTTTGACCCCAACGTAGCCCCTCGTGAGCGGGGCGCCTTTGTCGCGTGGTATCATCAGCAGGCGGAATGGGCCGAGGATCGCGACTATTCGGACCCGGCCGGCACAGCGCCCGGCCTCGCCCGGTTCTACCACGGCATGCGCCAGCATTTTCCGGCGATGAATGGCCCCGATGCCACGCAGGACGACGACGCGATCGACCGTGCGGCGGACTATTGCATCGGCTCTAGCGTGATCTACGCGACCTGTCCTTGGTCGCGGGCGGAAGACGTCTATCCGATTTTCCGCGAGCTAGCGGTGGAGTGCCAAGTCGGATTCTATGATGTCAGCGGCGATGAGGGCGACGGGGAAATCTACTTTCCTGGCGACTCGCTAAGACCGCCGTCCGGTGGCGCATGGCGACAAGTGGCGGCGGACTTTCGCGCGTTTCGTGAGGAAGGCCAATGAGTGGGTTCGCCCTCATCGCAGCTATCGGCATGGCGCAGACGGCACCCGCCCCTGCGCCATCGCCGCTATTTGCTGCGTTCAAGGCGGCATGCTTCAACCTCAAGAGCGCGGACGGCAAGTCGGCATTCGACACGATCGCCCCCGCCGCCAAGGCTGCGGGCTGGACCGAAGTGGCCGAGGCCGATGCCGACCCGCGCATCGCGCGCATCACGGCAATGGGCCGCAAGGCGGTTCAGGCCGAGGAGCCGGATGGCACCTATGCCGGACAGATCTTCCGCCACAGCTTTGACGGGCGCACCGTCTGGCTCGTCACCAGCCGCTTCGTCGCCAAGGAAGGCTATTGGGGCGATGGCTGCCGCGCCTATGACCTCGACCTGCCCGCCGCGCCGCCGCGCGAAGTGATCGACGGCTGGGTCGGCAAGGCTCCGACCGGCGTTCAGGCCAACGGCACCGCGACCAAGCGTCTGTGGGAGCCGTGGCAGACTGGCGTCGCACTCGAAATTACCTATGTCCCGCGCGGTCACCCGCTGGGCTCATCTTACGGCATCCAGGGCCTGGTCCTGGTCTCGCAATCTATCGGAGGGTTCTGAATGTCCATTCTCATCGACCGGAATACCAAGGTCATCACGCAGGGTATGACCGGTGAGACCGGCACCTTCCACACCCAGCAGGCGCTGGCGTACGGCACCCAGATGGTCGGCGGCGTCACCCCGGGCAAGGGCGGTACCACGCATATCGGCCTGCCGGTGTTCGACACCGTCGCCGAAGCCAAGAGCAAGACCGGCGCCGACGCATCGGTGATCTATGTTCCGCCGCCCTTCGCCGCGGACTCGATCCTTGAGGCGATCGACGCCGAAATCCCGCTGATCGTGTGCATCACCGAAGGCATTCCGGTGCTCGACATGGTCAAGGTGAAGCGGTCGCTGTCGGGCAGCAAGTCGCGCCTGATCGGCCCGAACTGCCCCGGCCTGCTGACGCCGGGCGAGTGCAAGATCGGCATCATGCCGGGCAACATCTTCTCCAAGGGCAGCGTCGGCGTCGTGTCGCGCTCGGGCACGCTGACCTATGAGGCGGTGTTCCAGACGACCAATGCGGGCCTGGGCCAGACCACCGCAGTCGGCATCGGCGGCGATCCGGTCAACGGCACCAACTTCATCGACGTGCTGGAGCTGTTCCTGGCCGACGACGCGACCGAGAGCATCATCATGATCGGCGAAATCGGCGGCGACGCCGAGGAGCAGGCCGCGCAGTTCCTGATCGACGAAGCCAAGCGCGGTCGCAAGAAGCCGATGGCCGGCTTCATCGCGGGCCGCACCGCCCCTCCGGGCCGCCGCATGGGCCATGCCGGCGCGATCGTGTCGGGCGGCAAGGGCGATGCCGAGAGCAAGATCGCGGCGATGGAGGCAGCGGGCATCCGCGTCTCGCAGTCACCCAGCCTGCTCGGCGAAACGCTGCTTGAAGCGTTGAAGGGCTGACACACCACTCCCGGCCGGGCGCGCGCAGCGCGCGGCCCGGCCATTCCCCGGGGGTAGAAGGACAAAGATGATGGGCGTTGATGGGCTGGATTTCGCGGATATCGCCGGAGGCGTGAGCCCCGCGTTCGTCGAGACGATGTATGCGAAGTTCAAGGCGGACCCCGCTTCGGTCGAGGATGGCTGGCGTCAGTGGTTCGCGGGGCTGGAAAGCACCGCGACCGGCCCGAGCTGGGCCAATCCGCGCTGGCCGCTCAAGGACACCGACGCGCTGACCGCCGCGCTCGACCCGACCCAGATGGAGCCCGCGCCCAAGCCTGCGCGCGGCGGCACCCCCGCTCCTGCGGCGGCTCCGGCCCCCGCTGCATCGACCGCCGACATTGCCCGAGCGGCGAATGATTCGATCCGCGCGATGTTGCTGATCCGCACCTATCGCGTGCGCGGCCATCTCGCCGCCAATCTCGACCCGCTTGGCCTGTCGAAGCAGGAACTGCCCGCCGACCTGACGCCCGAATATCACGGATTCACCGACGCCGATATGGATCGGCCGATCTTCCTCGGCGGCAATCTCGGCCTCGAAAAGGCGACGATCCGCGAGCTGATCGCGATCCTGCGCCGCAACTATTGCGGCAATGTCGGCCTCGAATATATGCACATCGCCGATGTCGAGGAACGCCGCTTCCTGCAAGAGCGGCTCGAGGGCCAGGACAAGGCGATCGAATTCTCGCCCAATGGCAAGAAGGCGATCCTGTCCAAGGTGATCGAAGCCGAGCAGTGGGAAAAGTTCCTCGGCAAGAAGTATGTCGGGACCAAGCGCTTCGGCCTCGACGGCGGTGAATCGATGATCCCCGCGATGGAGGCGATCATCAAGTACGGCGGCCAATATGGCGTGCGCGAGATCGTGTACGGCATGGCGCATCGCGGCCGCCTCAACATGCTCGCCAACGTGATGGCCAAGCCCTATCGCGTGATCTTTCATGAATTCGCCGGTGGTTCGGCCAACCCCGACGATATCGGCGGGTCGGGCGACGTGAAATATCACCTCGGCACCAGCACCGACCGCGAGTTCGACGGGATCAGCGTCCATATGTCGCTGGTCGCCAACCCCTCGCACCTCGAAGCGGTCGACCCGGTCGTGCTCGGCAAGGTCCGCGCCCAGCAGACCAACCGCAACGACCTTGAGGAGCATGAGCAGGTTCTCCCCGTGCTGCTGCACGGCGACGCGGCGTTCGCGGGTCAGGGGATTGTGTGGGAGTGCCTCGGCTTCTCGGGCATCCGCGGCTACAATACCGGTGGCTGCATCCACTTCATCATCAACAACCAGATCGGCTTCACGACGAGCCCGCAGTTCGCGCGCTCCTCGCCCT
>JBHYGP010000064.1:0-1789 GCA_051858935.1 Sphingomonas sp. | reverse complement strand
GATGGCGATCGAATATCGCCAGAAGTTCAAGCGCGACGTCGTGATCGACATGTGGTGCTATCGCCGCTTCGGCCATAACGAAGGCGACGAGCCGTCGTTCACCCAGCCGCTGATGTACGCCAAGATCAAGGGCCATCCCGGCGTCGCCGACCTCTACGCCAAGCGGCTTGAGGGCGAGGGCGTGATCGATGGCGGCTTCGCGGCCAAGCATATCGCCGACTTCACCGCGCATCTCGAAGACGAGTTCAGCGCCGGCGCGACCTACAAGGCGAACAAGGCCGACTGGTTCGGTGGCCGCTGGTCGGGACTGTCCGCCCCTGTGGACGCCGAAAATGCGCGTCGCAGTGTCGAGACCGGCATCGACAAGAAGCTGTTCGACAGCCTCGGCCGCACGCTGACCAGCGTTCCCGATGGCCTGACCCCGCACAAGACGCTGCTGCGCGTGCTGGATGCCAAGGCGAACATGTTCAAGTCGGGCGAGAATTTCGACTGGGCGACCGGTGAGGCTTTGGCCTTCGGCTCGCTCCTGTCGGAAGGCTATGGCGTGCGCCTGTCGGGCCAGGATTCGGGCCGCGGCACGTTCAGCCAGCGTCACGCGGTGTGGGTCGACCAGACCGACGAGCGCAAATATGTGCCGCTCAACGAGATCCCGCATGGCCGGTTCGAGGTGCTCGACAGCCCATTGAGTGAATATGGCGTGCTCGGCTTCGAATATGGCTACGCCCTCGCCGACCCCAAGAGTCTGGTGCTGTGGGAGGCGCAGTTCGGCGACTTCGTCAACGGCGCGCAGATCATGATCGATCAGTTCATCGCGTCGGGCGAGTCCAAGTGGCTGCGCGCCAACGGCCTCGTCATGCTGCTCCCGCACGGCTATGAAGGCCAGGGCCCCGAGCATAGCTCGGCGCGTCCCGAACGCTTCCTTCAGCTGTGCGCGGGCGACAATATGCAGGTCGCGAACGTCACCACCCCGGCGAATTATTTCCACCTGCTGCGCCGCCAGATGCACCGCAGCTTCCGCAAGCCGTTGGTGGTGATGACCCCCAAGTCGCTGCTGCGCCACAAGATGGCGGTGTCGACCGCCGACCAGTTCCAGGGCGATACGCATTTCATGCGCATCCTGTCGGACCCCTCGGCCCCGGCGGATCGCGATGTTAAGCGCGTGGTGCTGTGCACCGGCAAGGTCGCTTACGACCTGATCGAGGCACGCGATGCGGCTGGCGACCAGAACACCGCGATCATCCGCATCGAACAGCTCTATCCCTTCCCCGGCGATCCGCTGGTCGCGCGCCTGTCGCGCATGACCAATGTCGAGGAAGTGGTGTGGGCGCAGGAAGAGCCGCGCAACAATGGCTATTGGTTCTTCGTTGAGCCCTATATCGAGGCATGCATGGTCGAAGCGGGCATCAAGCCGCAGCGTCCGCGTTATGCCGGTCGCGCGCCGGCGGCATCGCCCGCCACCGGTCTGATGAAGCGCCACCAGGCCGAACAGGGCGCACTCGTTGCCGACGCGCTCGGCCATAATGTGCGCGAGGAGATCCGCCGCGCACGCACGACCGAAGACTCCAAGACCGCTGGCAAGCCCGGCGCGTAAGAATTCCCCAGGAAGGACACAGCGAGATGGCCACCGAAATCCTCGTCCCCGTGCTGGGCGAATCGATCACTGAAGCGACACTGGGCGAATGGCTCACGCAGCCGGGCGAGGCGGTTGCCGCCGACGAGCCGATCGCCAGCCTTGAGACCGACAAGGTCTCGGTCGAAGTCCCCGCCCCCGTCGCAGGCGTGATGGGCG
>JBHYGP010000063.1:2280-6359 GCA_051858935.1 Sphingomonas sp. | reverse complement strand
CGATTGCGTTCGCGCTGTGTGCGGGGGCGTTCGTCTTCATCCTGGCGCTCGCCGCGACCACGCGCGGGACGTTCGACGCCGCGGGCACGAGCCGCGCGCTGATCGCCGCGATCATCTGTGCCGCGATGTGCTGGGCCTATGCCGAGCGCACCATCGCATCGACCGCCGCGGCGATCGATGCCGCGATCGAGCGGCTGACCCAGGCCGCGAATGGCGACCTTCAAAGCGAAATTCCGCGCGAGGTGGAGCAATGCGTCCCGCCGCTCGCCGATGCGAGGGACGGGCTGTTCCGCCAGCTTCATACCAATCTGGAAAGCGTCCAGCGGCTCGCGCTGTACGATCCGGTCACCGGCCTGCCCAATCGCACCCATTTCCGGCGCAGCTGCGAGCGGCTGCTCGCCGAACTGCCGCAGGATGCGATGGCGGCATTGTTCTTCATCGACCTCGACCGGTTCAAGGCGGTCAACGACACGCTGGGCCATGCCGTGGGCGATCAGCTGCTGAGCATGGTCGCCAACCGGTTGCGCGCGGTCGCCGACCGCTTCGCGATCGAGGGCGACGCGCGCCAGCCGCTGATCGGTCGCTTGTCGGGTGACGAGTTCACCATCTATTTCCCCGAACTGGGCCATGTCCGCGATGCAGACCGGGTCGGGCGCGGGATCCTGTTCGCGCTGTCCGAACCGTTCGACCTGGCCGATCAGGAAGTGTCGATCGGCGCATCGGTGGGTATCGCGATCCGGCCCGAGCATGGCACCTCGCTGACCGATCTGATGCGCGCCGCCGACGCGGCGATGTACCACGCCAAGGCCAAGGGCCGCGGTCGCGCCGAGCATTTCACCGATCAGCTCGCGGACCAGATCGCCGAGCGAGCATTGCTCGAAAGCGACCTGCGCATGGCGGTCGAGCGCAACCAGTTCACCCTCGTCTATCAGCCACAGATCAGCGCGGGCGACGGCCGCATCGTCGCCGCCGAGGCGCTGCTGCGCTGGCAGCATCCGACGCGCGGCCTGTGCCTGCCCGGCACCTTTATCGGGCGTGCCGAGGAAACCGGGCTGATCGTCGAGATCGGCGAATGGGTGGTCGAACATGTCGCCGCGACCATCGCGCGCTGGGGCGAGATGGGGATCGAACAGCGGATGGCGGTCAATATCAGCCCGCGCCAGCTCGACCATGCCGCCTTCTTCCGCCGGTTGCGTGAGGCGATGCAGACTGCCGGTGCGCCCGCACGACTGCTCGAACTGGAAATTACCGAAACGCTGGCGATGCACTGCTCGCGCGAGGTGATCGACGCGATCGCGGCGCTGCGCAGCGATGGCGCGACGGTGGCGGTCGATGATTTCGGCACCGGCTATTCGAACCTTGCCCGGCTGCGCGACCTTCCGCTCGACCGCGTCAAGCTCGACCGCAGCCTGGTTGAAAATGTCGCGACCAATGCCGAGGCGCGGACGATCGCGCATGCGGTGATTGGCCTGATCCATGGCATCGGCTGTGAGGTCGTCGCCGAGGGGATCGAGACCGAGGCGCAGCTCGAAGTGCTGCGCGTCATCGGATGCGACATTCTGCAGGGCTATGTCATCGCCAAGCCGATGGATGAGAGCGCGTTCCTCGACTGGGCGAGCGCCGCGCCGCGACGGGCGTTGCGGGCGTAAGCCATTTTAATCCTCCCCCGCCAGGGGGAGGTGGCGCCGAAGGCGACGGAGGGGGAGGACGGCTGTGTCCTAACCTCCTCGAACGGCACACTTTCCTCCCCCTCCGTCAGCGCTGCGCGCTGCCACCTCCCCCTGGCGGGGGAGGATTGAGGGGGCAGGCTATATCCTACCCAAACACTCGCCCCAGCACCCGCGCATAGATCCGCGTCAGTACGTGCAAATCGTCCAGCGCGACCGCCTCGTCGAGCTTGTGCATCGTCGCGTTGAGCAGGCCGAATTCGACCACCGGGCAGATGCGCGACAGGAAGCGCGCGTCGGACGTTCCGCCGCTGGTCGATAGTTCGGCCTCGACGCCGGTCTGCGCATGGATCGCGTCCGCCACCAGCGTGGACAGCGCGCCGGGCTCGGTCAGGAACGCTTCGCCATAGACGCGGCCGCGCACGATGCCGGCCGGGGAATGGGCGTGGACGATGTCCTGCACCCGCGCGATCAGGTCTTGCCCGCGATGCTGGTCGTTGAAGCGGATCGAGATGCGCGCCTTGGCCCGGTCGGGGATGACGTTGGTCGCGGGGTTGCCGACCTCCAGGTCGATCACCTCGATATTCGACGGCTGGAACCAGTCGGTCCCTTCGTCGAGCACGATGGCGTCGATCTCCGCCAGCGCGCGGACGAGGCGCGGGACTGGATTGTCGGCGAGATGGGGGTAGGCGACATGGCCCTGCCGCCCCGGCACTTCGATGTCGATCACCGTCGACCCGCGCCGCCCGATCTTGATCGTGTCGCCCAGCCGGTGGGTGGAAGTGGGCTCGCCGACCAGGCACATGTCGGGGGTCAGGCCGCGCTGGGCCATGCGGTCCATGATCGCCAGCGTGCCATAGGTCGCCGGGCCCTCCTCGTCCCCCGTGATGATCAGGCTGACGGTGCCGGTGGCGGGCAGGGGGGCGAGCGCGGCGACGAAGGCGGCGATCGCACCCTTCATGTCCACCGCGCCGCGTCCGTAGAGCAGGTCGCCGCGCACTTCGGGCTCGAACGCGCCACTCGCCCAGCCTTCGCCCGGCGGGACCACGTCGAGATGCCCGGCGAACGCGAAATGCGGCCCCGGCCCGGCGCTGCGCACGGCGAGCAGATTTTCGACCGGGCCGTCGGGTGCCTCGCCCGCCACGAACCGCTCGACATCGAAGCCGAGCGGGATCAGCGCCGCCTCCAGCACATCGAACACCGTCCCGCGCGCGGGGGTGATGCTGGGCGCGGCGATCAGCGCCTTGGTCAGATCGACGACATCGGGCAAGATAGGCTCCTTCTCAGGAGGCTCCATTGCCCAAGCTCAACCTCGACACAATCCCGCAGACCAACGCGACCGGCTATCCCGCCGACTTTGCCGATGTGGTGCAGGGCCGCTGGTACCGCCGCCTCGCCCCCGCATCGGGCCTCACCGATTTCGGCGCGAGTCATGTCACACTCACGCCCGGCGCATGGTCCGCGCATCGCCACTGGCATGAGGGCGAGGACGAACTTGTGGTGATGATCGGGGGCGAGGCGGTGCTGGTCGATGATGGGGGCGAGCATGTCATGCGCCCCGGCGACGTCGCTGCCTTCCCCAAGGGCGATGCCAACGGCCATGTCCTGCAGAACCGCAGCGACGCCGATTGCGTGTTCGTCGCGATCGGTCGCCCGGCGGCGAGCGATTGTCACTATCCCGATATCGACATGCACCTGGCGAGCGGCGTCGGGTTCAGGCGGAAGGACGGGGGCGGGTTCGGGAGCTGAGCCATGCGGTCTGTCCAGCTTTTCGCGCCTTTCCTCGCCCTGTGCAGCGCGGCTCCGGCTGCGGCGCAAGTTGAGTTTCGCCCGATGCGCGAGGGGGCTGAAGCCGCTGCACGCGCCGGGCCGGATGCGCGGATGGAGCAGATCGTTCGGCGCGAACATGCGGCCTGCGTGACCGGGGCGACCGAGCGCGGTGATCCCAAGGCATTTGAATGCAACAACATTCTGATTTTTTCTTTTGGGGAGGCGCGGCGGCGCGGGATGCGCGCGCTCGCCGAATGGGCGGTGCAGGGGATCATCGACTCAGTCTATGACCCGGTCGATGCCCGGACCCCGCTGGCGCGGCTTGGAGAGGCGGCGCGCATCTTGTCGAGTGCCGACTATCCCACATCGCTGCCGCTCCACGCGGCCTATGTCGCGGACCTGCTGGCTGAACCCGGGGCGGGAGCAGCGGACCTAGCCGCGTTAATCGCGCGAACCGAACGCTATGAACAGCTTGGCTATCCCGCGACGATCCTGATCCATGCTGAGGGCGCGGCGACGCTGGCGCGGCGGATCGAGGGGCCGGAGTCGGCCACCGGATGGCGCATGCATGCCGAGGCGCTGCGTGCTGCGGCGATGCTCGGACGTGATCGGGCAGTGCGGGAGTGCGCCAGCGCGCCCGGC
>JBHYGP010000063.1:0-2270 GCA_051858935.1 Sphingomonas sp. | reverse complement strand
GCACCTGCGGGTCAGCTGTGCGATCGCTACCGAGCAGGCCGGACGGTGGCGCGCGGCGGAGCAGCAGTTGCGGGCATTGCTGCCCGAGGCGCAGGCGCAGCCGCTACCGCATGTCCGTGCCGATGTGTTGGTCGCGCTGGGCCGCAATCTGATCCGGCAGGAGCTTTACGACGCAGCGGTGCCGTTCCTGACCGCCGCTCGCGATCTGCTGAAGCCGCTCGTCACCCCGGAAGACGAGCGGCTGCTGCGCGCGCCCGCGATCCGCGCCGCGCGGGCACAGGGTGCGCTCAACATCGCTATCGGGTTTCGCGACGGCAAGCCGTCGGGCGTCCATCGCGCGCTGACCGGCATCTACGCATTGGAGGCAACGATCGCCGCCGCCGACACCTGGGCGCTCGCTGCGGAGCGGTTGCAGCGCGATATCGACCGTGGCGCCCTGCAATGGGAGGGCGGAGTGTGGCGCCAGATGCTGACCGCCTATCGACAGGCCTATGAAGAGGCCGGGCGCCTGATCGGTAAGGATGCGCCGATGGTCGCGATGCTGCGGGCCAAGGATGCGCAGGGGCAGGAACAATATCTGACCGAAGGATTTCGGCGCGCGATGGTCCGCGACTATATCGAGCAGGACATCATCCGCGACATGAAGGCGGCGATCACCGGCATCGCCAAGCTGCCACCGGCCGATCGCTATCGGGTCGAGGGGCTGATGGTCGCCGCCGCCTTCATGGCGCGCAACGATCGTGACGTGCCGCAGGCGCGCAGCCTGTGCCGGTCGGCGATGGCCGGAGCGATCGAGCATCTCCAGTCGCATGCCGAATTCGACACCGCCGCCCAGACGCAGCTCCGACGGCGCGCGCCGTTATTCTCCGAATGCGTGAAGATCGCATGGATGGCAGGGACGACGACCAGTCCCTAGGCCGGTTCCTGCTCGAACTGCTCGATCACCCATTCCTCTTCCTGCGCGCCGGCGATCCAGTCCTGCATCCACGGATGCTGAAGCACCGCGTTCATATAGGCCGGGGCAAAGCGCGCGACGGGAAGCGAGTAGGTGACGAAGCGGGTTACGACCGGCGCGAACATCACGTCGACCGCGCCGAACTGGCCGAACAGGAATTCACCATCGCCGCCGTAGCGCGCGCGGGCCTGGGCCCATAGCTCCATGATCCGCTGGATGTCGTGCATCACGTCTTCGTCGGGGGTCTTGGGCGGATAGACCTGGCGGATGTTCATGCTGTGCTTGCGGCGCAGCGCGGCATAGCCCGAATGCATCTCCGCCGCCATCGATCGCGCCATTGCGCGCGCAGCGGGATCGGTCGGCCAGAATTTGTCGCCGCCCGACTTCTCGTTGAGATATTCGACGATGGCGAGGCTGTCCCACACCACGGCGTCGCCATCCCACAGGATCGGCACCTTGCCCGACGACGGCGCAAACTCGTCGCCCTCGCGCCGCCTGTCCCAGTCCTGATCGTAGAGCGGGACGACCACTTCCTCGAACGGCAGGCCGGAGAGCTTGCACGCGAGCCAGCCGCGCAGCGACCAGGAGGAATAGGCCTTGTTGCCGATGAAGAGCTTGAGCATCGCGCGGGGATAGCGGCGGGGCGGGGGCGGAGCAACCGCGCCGAATCGCTTGCCAGCGATCGAGCGTGCCGACATGTTCGGCGCAACGGGATTAGGGGGAATAATGTCGCGTAAGTTGATGATGTTGGCCGCCGTTCTGGCGTCGGCCACAACCATTCCGGTCGTTGCGCGTCAGGCGTCGACGCCTGTGCCGGAGCGGATGCCGATCGAGGCATTCGCACTGATCCCGCGGCTCGAAGGGCCGGAACTCTCCCCCAATGGTCAGAATGTGCTGGGCCGCACGGCGGTGGGCGGCAAACATTATCTGGCGGTTACACCGGTCAGCGATGAGGGGTTCGGGACCGGAAAACACACGCTGATCAGTCCGGGCAATGTCCATATCCACTGGTGGCGCTGGGTCAATGACGACTGGATCGTCGTGAGAACCGAGCAGTATATGGTGTCGCGCGCGCGCAATATCCTCGTCACGCGAGCACTCGGAATTCGGCCGGCGACCGGTGAGATCGTGACCATTCCGCTGAGGGACGCGCATCCGCGAGCGGACAATGTGGTCTGGATAGCGAGGGACGGCACGCCAAGGGTCGCCACTGCCTATTCCCATGTCTCGGCAAATCTGATGAGCGGCCCGCCCAAGATCGAGGAGATGAACCTCGAGACCCAAGTACGGCGGGTAGTGCAGTTCCCAACCACGG
>JBHYGP010000062.1:1987-6359 GCA_051858935.1 Sphingomonas sp. | reverse complement strand
GGAGGGGGCCCACGGCAAGGGCTTCCGCTGCCTCGGGCCCCCACCACCCCGCCCTGCGGGCGCGGTCCCCCTCCCCGTTCCGGGGAGGATTTTCTTGAAGTTGCGCGCCCGCAACAAATCCGCCACCTTCTCGTCAGACAGGGGGAGGACACACCATGCACAGCGCCATCTTCGGCCCAGTGATCGCACTGATCGGCTGGACCCTCATCATGTGGCTATGGATGTACGCCACCCGCATTCCGGCGATGAAGCGCGCGAAGATCGACGTCGCCAAGCTCACCGGCGGCACCGGCGCCGACCTGCGCGCGAAGATCGACACGAAATCGCAATGGCCCGCCGACAATTACAACCACCTGCTCGAACAGCCGGTGCTGTTCTACGCCGTCGCGATCGTCCTCGCTTTGATGGAGCAGGGCGACAATCTCAACGCGCAGATCGCCTGGGCCTATGTCGCCCTGCGCATCGCCCACAGCCTTGTTCAGGTCACCACCAACCGCGTCATCATCCGCTTCTCACTCTTCGCACTGGCGACGATCGCGCTGATCATGCTGACGGTGCACGCCGCGATGAGCTATTGGGGCGTCAGCTTCCACTAAGGGTGACGCCGGATCTGGCGCGCGGCCGTCAGCGCGGTCGCGGCGTCGGCGTCGGTGGTGCGTTCAACCGGATGCGCGGCGCCGGAGTCGCGGATGGAACCGGCGTTGCGCGCGGTGACGGTGCCACCCCCTGCCTCGGCACAACCAACGGGACGCGATTGCGCGACGCGTCGGGCTGCGTCGGGGGAAGCGGCGTTCCCGCGCCGGGTGCCTTGATACCCTGAGGCACGCCGCCCGGCGTCAGATTCCGCAGCGTCTGCACCCGATCGACCCGCACCGCGCGCGCCTTGGGTATGGCTGCGGCATAGATTGGCGTCGTAACGGCGGCATAGAGTGATTTGGGATTGGCCTTGCGCGCCTGCCCCAGCGCGATCACCGCATCGTCGGCAATCGCGCGGATCGCGTTGCTGCACGCGGGGGTCGGGCAACCCTTGCTCCAATAGGGGACGAACCCTGCGGACCACGCCTTCGGCCCAGTGTCCCACCACGCCGCCTCGACCGCGAGCGCGGCGTTTTCCTCAGCCTTGTCAAAAGCGGGCCGGGTCAGCAGCGCGTAGCTCGGCTGGCCATCGAACATCTTGGCCTTCGGGGCCTCGACCTGCGCATTGGCGCGGATCAGCGCGACTGCGGCGCGGCATTTCGGCGTGGGGCACTTCACCTGCCAGCGCGCCTCGAAATCCTTGCCCCATAGCGGCAGCTTCGTCGCGAACTCATCGGCCAGCAATTGTTCCTGCTGGGCGAACCACGCCGCGCGCTCAGCCCCGGTCGAGCATTGATAGGGGCCGTCGGGGCGCTTGCTGCAAAAGGTCAGGTCCTTGCAGGTGAATTCGAACCGCGTCTGCGCCTGTGGGTTGGATTCGGCGATCCCGCCCGGGAACTTGACGCTCAGCGCTCCCCCCATCGGCGCGCAATATTGTGCAGCAAAGGCATTGGCTGCCTGCACCCCCGTGGGCGGTGGCGGTGGCGCCTTTGCCGTGGAACAGCCCGATCCGAAATAGCCATAGACGGTGCAGACGACCTTCTTACCCCCCTGATAAGCCGCGCTGACTCCCGCCTCGGCGAGCCCCACCCCGCCATCGATCAGGCCATTGATCCCGTCGATCACCACCCCGGTGAACCCGGCGCACGCGCCCTTGGCGAGCTGGCCCAGAATCGGCGTCCGCCCGATCACACCACCCAGCACCGCCTGATCGACCAGCGAACAGGCAGCCTTTTTGTCGGCCCCCAGCGTCATCAGCAGCTTGACCCCGGTGACGACATCGCCCTCGCGCATCGCCGCATAGACATCGCGCACCAGCCGAGCCTTGGCGGACGCGAGCATGTGCATGTCCTTCTCGAGCTGAAAATCCGTCTCGAAGGCAAAGCGGCAGATCGTCTCGATATCGCCGAAATAGGGCACTGCCTCGGCCAGTTGCCGCTTGGCCTCCTCCCGCGCCGCATCGGTCTGCGCCTGCGCATAGTCGGCGGCGAATCCTGCCGCAGCCTGCATCGCCGCATTGGTATCCGCCTTGCCCTTGGCGCTGCTAATCTTGCCGGATGCCTGATTGAACACGCCATCGACCGCAGTGATCGGGAAGACGCATTTGGCATAGGTGAACACGCCGATCTTGGGAATCGTCTCGCCCTTCGCCGCCTTCGCCGCCCCGACCAGTGCAAAAAACGGGTAATCCTGTGCAGCGGCGCGGGCATAGACGGTCGATGCTTCGGTCGGCCGCGAAATCGTGAACGCCGCCATCTCGATCTCATCGGGCTTCACCCCGATCTGCAACAGTGTCGGTCGCAGCTTCTGGAGCAGAGTGTCGGTAAAACCTGCCCGCGCAGGAACGGTGGATGGGCCCGCGACCAGTCCGGCCAGAGCGATCACCGAAAGGATCAGGCGAACCGAATACCAGCCCATATGCGCCATCCCATTTCAGGGGTCGTTGCGATGATGCTACGACCAACCGCCCATCGTGACAATCCGGCCCTTGGGGGTAGGAGTGCCGGGACGCGCGACCCGATCAGGGGAACAGCCGCCCCAAACTCCGCTCCAGCATCATCAGCTGCCACAACGTCCGCCCATGCTCGGCCCGGCCGGAGCGATGCTCCTCCGCGAGCCGCGCGATCGCCTTGGGTTCGAACCACCCGCTCCCGGCCAGCACGCGCGAGCGCGCCAGCCCCGCCGCCTCGTCCGCCAGACCTTTACGGAACCACGCCGACACCGGCGTCACGAAGCCCATCTTCGGTCGATAAAGAATGTCCTTGGGCAGATATGGCTCCAGTGCCTTCTTCATCAGCCATTTGCCCTGCCCGCCCCGGATCCGCATCGACGCGGGCAGCGTCGCGGCAAACTCGACGAAGCGATAATCCAGCAGCGGCTCGCGCGCCTCGAGGCTCACGGCCATGCTGGTGCGGTCCATCTTGGTCAGGATGTCGCCGGGCAGCCAATGCTTGAAATCGGCATATTGCGCGCGATCCAAGCCATCCCGTGCAGGGGCCACGCGCATCGTGTCTACGTAACGCTGTTCAGCGCGATGCTCGCCCAAGGTCGCCCGCGCCGCATCGGTATAGAGGCCAAACCGCACCCCCGGCGTCGTCACCCCCACCGCCTTGGCATAGGCCGCGCCGCCCTCCTCCGCCAACGCCAGCAGCGTCGTCTTCGCGCGCAACGGTCTCGGTGCCCAATCGGCCTTGGGATAGACCCGCCCCAGCGCCCCGAACATGCCGCGCACCGATGACGGCAGCAGACCGCGCACCCGCTCCTCCGCCGCATGGAATTTGTACCGCCGATACCCGGCCAGCGCCTCGTCCGCGCCATCCCCCGACAGCGCCACCGTCACGCTCTCGCGCGCCAGCTCGCACACGCGATAGGTCGCCAGCGCCGAGGCATCGGCAAACGGCTCATCGAAATGATGCACCAGCGTGTCGATCAGGCTGAAATCATCCGCCGCGACGGTCTTCACCCGGTGCTGCGTCGCAAAGCGCTCGGCGATCATTGAGGCATAGGATGTCTCGTCATACCCCGCCTCATCGAACCCGATGGTACAGGTCTTCACCGCCGCCCGGCTCGCCTCGGCCATCAGCGCCACCACCGCGCTCGAATCCACCCCGCCCGACAGGAACGCGCCGAGCGGCACATCGGCGATCATCCGCGAGCGCACGGCGCTGCGCAGATGATGGATCAGCTCCGCCTCCAGATCGCGCGCCGATCCCGAGGCCCGCTGCGAAAAGTCGATGTCCCACCATTTGACTGGCGTCGGCACGGGCTTGCCACGCTCCAGCAACAGATAATGCCCGGCCGGTAGCTTCTTCACCCCCGACAGCACGCTCGCATCGTCGGGGACGTATCCCAGCCCCAGAAAATCCTCGATCGCCGTGAAATCGGGCGTCCGCCGGAACAAAGGATGCGCGAGCAGCCCTTTGATCTCCGACGCGAACGCCACCGCGCCGTCCGACAGCTCGACATAATGGAGCGGCTTCACCCCCATCCGGTCGCGCGCCAGCAACAGCGACTGGGTGCGCGCGTCGTAAAGTGCGAACGCAAACATCCCGTTGAGCCGCGCCAACATGGCCGGCCCCCACGCGCGCCAGCCGTGCAGCAGCACTTCGGTATCGCTATGGCTGGCGAATACCGCGCCCTTCGCCTCCAGCTCGGCGCGAACCTCCTGAAAATTATAGATTTCGCCATTGTAGCTGACGACGACATCGCCCTCCGGGGTCGCCATCGGCTGCGCCCCTCCGGCCAGGTCGATGATCGACAGCCGGCGGTGGGCGAGCGCGACGGCGTTGTGCAGCAC
>JBHYGP010000062.1:0-1977 GCA_051858935.1 Sphingomonas sp. | reverse complement strand
GGCCAACGCCCGGCCCGGTCCACACCCCCGACCCGTCTGGCCCGCGGTGCACCAGCGCATCGGTCATCGCACGCACCCGCGCCGGCTCCACCGGCTTGGGCGTTCCGGGATAGTAAAGGCCAGCTATGCCGCACATCAGTCAGTCGTTCCCCGCCCGGTTTGTTGCACGGCTTTCGCGGGGATGACGGCAAGGCGCAAGCGTCGCGCGCGCCGTTCGCCGCTCAATCGACTCCCGCCGCCCGATCCGCCAGTTCATCCACCGGCGGCATCGCCCCCAGAAACCGCTTGATCGCCGCGCGCGTCGGCAGGTCGGTCTTCTCCGCCGACACCATCACCGCCACCGCGCGCTGCCGCCCACCGAGCAGCTTCGCCTTCAGCGTCTCCAGCTTCACCCGCGACGGGCTGCCTGTCACCGCGTCACCGACACGATACCAGGCTACGACCTCACGCTCGACCGGCCCGGGCGCCGTCATCCGCAGCGCGCTGCCCCCCTCCAGCGCGGGCAGATCTTCGATCCGCACCCAGCTGTCATTCTCGCGGATCGCGCCCTGCCCGAACCCGACCAGCTCCTTGCCCTCGCGCTGGCTCGAATAAACCGCCAGCACCAGATCGACCTGCGCGCCCATGCCGTCGGAATAGCGCGTCATCACGAAATGGTCCGCGCCGGGGAAATTGGGCTTCCACACCGCACGCGCGCTCAGTGGCACCTGCGTCCACCCCGCCACCTGCGGTGCCACGACCTTCGCTGGCAGCGTATCGGCACGCGCGGCAATCGCCCCGGCCCAGGCCATGAACAGGCTCACCAATGTCAGCGAAACCAGCGCCACCACCGCCGGCATTTGCGCCATCCCCGGCCAGCGCCCCTGCAACTTGGCCGGGTCGAACCACGGGGCATCCGGATCGCGATCGAACCATTTCCACCCGATCGCCAGCACGCCCGCCATCACCGCGCCAAAGAATACCCAGCCATAGAGGATATGGTCGAACCCCGTCGCCGCCTCGACCGATGTCAGGTAAGCGGCATAGACCGTCCCGAACGCGCGAAATCCGTTGGCGATGATCGGCACGATCAGCGCGACCGCCATGAACGCCACCCGCCGCGGCCAGCTGGTGTAACAGACATTCGCGACCAGCGCGCCGTAAGCGATCATCGCGATCACGAACTTCGCGCCCGAACACGCCTCCGCCACCTCGAAATAGCCGTTGGGCGTCGTGATCAGCACACCATCGACATGCGCCGGCACGCCGAACAGGTCGAGCAGCGGCACCAAAATCGCAACCGTCAGATCCTGCAGCGGCTTTTCCAGCCCCTCGCCGAACGGCACGAGGAAAATCATGTACGCCAGAGGGAATGCCAGCGCCCGAACCACATTCGGCCCAAGCAAAGCGACCACCGCGCCCTGAAGCATGACGACCAGCCCCAGATGCCGGAACAGCGCGACAGCCGCTGCATCGCCGAGCAGCCATGCCCCGGCTCCACCCGCGACCACGACCAGCCCCGGCCACCACGCGACCGGCGGCACCTTGGCCAGATCCACCCGCCGCTGCCACACCAGCCAGCCGACGACCGGCGCAACGAACAGGCAATGTCCAAAGGTGGTGTTGGTCCAGTAGATCGCGGTCAGGTCAGCGACATCGCCGCGGCACAGCACCAGCAGCACCGCCCACACGCCTGCAAGCATCGCCGCATGCCGCTGCCAGCGGGCATCGAACAGCCGCTCAGCCGCGACTGGGATCGCCGCGCTCGCCACGGTCACGCCGCCGCCGGGCGTTCCAGCCGCCGGTCGTTGCGGCCGCGCAGGCCCAATATCTCGTCGAGCACGGCCAGCCGCGCGTCCCAGCTATAATGGTCGATCACCCGTTGCCGCGCGAGCGCGCCAAACTCGGCGCCGGTCTTGGGATCGGATAGGATACGCGTCACCGCATCGGCGATCTCGCCCACCGTCTCGCCGACCTCGATCGTGCCGCCATGATCGA
>JBHYGP010000061.1:0-6368 GCA_051858935.1 Sphingomonas sp. | reverse complement strand
CGACCGGCGCGCAGATTCTCGGCCGCTCGGGCTGCCGCAATGCCTATCAGACGGGCCGCGGTTCGATCATCGTGCGCAGCCGCTACATCACCGAACAGCGTGGTGAGCGCCGCTCGATCGTCCTCACCGAAATCCCGTACCAGCAGGGCAAGAATGCGCTGGTCGAAAAGATCGCCGAGGCCGCAAAGGAAAAGCGGATCGAAGGCGTCAGCGATATCCGCGACGAATCAAGCCGCGAGGGCGTGCGCATCGTCATCGACCTGAAGCGCGACGCGACCCCCGAAGTCGTGCTCAACCAGCTGTGGCGCAATACTCCGGCGCAATCGAGTTTCCCGGCCAATATGCTCGCCATCCGCGGCGGCCGCCCCGAACTGCTCAACCTGCGCGACATTATCGAAGCGTTCGTCAAGTTCCGCGAGCAGGTCATCACCCGCCGTTCGAAGTTCGAACTCGCCAAGGCACGCGACCGGGCGCACATCTTGCTCGGCCTGGTCATCGCAGTCACCAACCTCGATGAAGTCGTCCGCATCATCCGCGGTTCGTCCAGCCCCGCGGCGGCGCGCGAATCACTGCTGATGCGCGACTGGCCGATCGCCGAAATCGCCCAGTATATCCGCCTCGTCGAAGCGGTTGAGACCGAGATCACCGGCGACACCTATCGCCTGTCGGACGTCCAGGTCCGCGCGATCCTCGACCTGCGCCTGCATCGCCTTACCGCGCTCGGCCGCGACGAGATTGGCGACGAGCTCAAGGAACTCGCCGATTCGATCGCCGAGCTGCTCGAAATCCTCGCCAACCGCGCCAAGCTTTACGCAGTGCTGCGCGGTGAGCTGGTCGCCGTGCGCGACCTCTACGCCACCCCGCGCCGCACCGAAATCGCCGCCGCCGCCGACGGGATCGAGGATGAAGACCTGATTGAGCGCGAGGACATGGTCGTCACCGTGACCATGCAGGGCTATATCAAGCGCACCCCGCTCGACGCGTTCCGTGCCCAGGCCCGCGGTGGCAAGGGCCGCGCCGGCATGGCGACCAAGGATGAGGATGTCGTCACCGAACTCTTCGTCACCTCGACCCACACGCCCGTCCTGTTCTTCTCCACCCTCGGCCGTGTCTATCGCATGAAGGTGTGGCGCCTGCCCGAAGGCGGGGCGAACACGCGCGGCCGCCCGATGATCAACCTGCTCCCGCTCGCCGCGGGGGAGACGATCTCGACCGTCCTGCCGCTGCCCGAGGATGAGGCCGAGTGGGGCTCGCTCCACGTCATGTTCGCAACCGCCAAGGGCAATGTCCGCCGCAACTCGATGGACGCCTTCACCAACGTACCGTCGAACGGCAAGATCGCGATGAAGTTCGAAGGCGAGGATGAGGACGACCGCCTGATCGGTGTCGCCCTGCTGAACGAAGGGGACGACGTGCTGCTCGCCAGCCGCGCGGGCAAGGCGATCCGCTTCGCCGGCGACGAAGTGCGCGAGTTCCAGAGCCGCAATTCGACCGGCGTGCGCGGCATGCGCCTGCTCGGCGACGATCAGGTCATCTCGCTCTCGATCCTCCACCGCGTCGGCACCACCGCCGAAGAGCGCGAGGCGTATCTGCGCTTCGCCCCGTGGAAGGCGGAGAAGGAAGGCGAACCCGACCTGTCGCCCGAACGGTTCGAGGAGCTGCGCGCCAAGGAGCAGTTCATCCTCACCGTCTGCGCCAATGGCTATGGCAAGATGAGTTCGGCCTACGAGTACCGCCGCACCGGGCGCGGTGGGCAGGGCATCACCAATATCGACAATATCGCGCGCAACGGCCCGGTGCTGGCCAGCTTCCCGGCGACCCAGTCGGACCAGCTGATGCTGGTGACCGATCAGGCCAAGATGATCCGCCTCCCCCTCGCCTCGCTGCGCGTCATCGGTCGCGGTTCGGCCGGCGTCCGCCTGTTCCACGTCGCGCAGAACGAGCATGTCGTAAGCGCCGCGCGGATCGAAGAGAGCGACGACGATGGGGCTGAGGTCGAAGGCGTCGAGGGCGAAGCCCCGCCCGCCGAGGGCGACGCCGAAGTCTGATCTTCGTTTTGTCACCGAAATGGGTTAGGCTCCCCCGGCCAGCATCCGGGGGAGCCGTCCCATGCAATACAGCCTGCTCAAGCACCGCATTCCCGCCGCCGATCGCCCGCGCGTCGTGGCGCATCTCCAGCGGCTGATCGCCCAGCTCGACCGCGACATCCCGGACAAGGACAGCGAGCGCAACCTGCTGCTCGCCACCTGGAACATCCGCGACCTGGGCAAGGCGGGCAAAGGCTGGGGCCATGGCAATCGCCTGCCCGAAAGCCTGTTCTACATCGCCGAAATCATCTCCCGCTTCGATTTCGTCGCGGTGCAGGAGGTGAACGAGCTGGGCCCATGGTACGACATCATGGCGATCCTCGGCCCCGATTGGGACTTCATCGCCACCGACGTCACCCATCGCAAGCTCGGCGGCAATGGCGAGCGCCTGCTCTACGCCTTCGACAAGCGCAAAGTGTGGTTCCAGAAGATCGCGGGCGAAATCGTCCTCCCCGCCGACATGCTCATCTCCGCCACCACCGGCGCCAGCCCCGACAAGTTCGCGCAGGGCAAGCAATTCCGCCGCACGCCCTTCATGGCGCGCTTCCAGTCAGGCTGGTTCAAATTCGATATTTGCACCGTCCACCTCTATTATGGCGCGGAACGCGGCGCTGAGTTGCAGGAGCGCATCCAGGAAATCGACCGCGTTGCGAAATATCTGGGCAGCCTCGCCGATATCGCCAAGGACAGCGGCCGCGCGACGATCCTGCTCGGCGACTTCAACATCGTCCACCCGGAGCATGAGACGATGCAGGCGCTCAAGGCGCACGGCTTCAAGACGCCCAAACGCCTCGACGCGCCCAGCAATCTCGATCGCACCAAATATTACGACCAGATCGCGTTCATCGCCGACCCGTCGGTGATCGACTATATCGACAGCGGCCCGGCATCGGCGCGCAACGCCGGGATCTTCGAGATGTTCGAAAGCATCTTCCGCCCCGAAGACCTGCCCGACTATCAGGCCTCCGCCGGGGCGACGACCGAGGGCAAGAAGGCGACCGACCTCGCCAATTATTACGCCAAGGACTGGCGCACCTGGCAGATTTCGGATCACAAACCGCTATGGGTGCGTTTGAACACCCATCACGCCGCGCGCTACCTCGCGACGCTCGCCGGAAGCTGAAGGAACTGGAATGACCCGCCCCACCACCGCCTACAAGGTACTGACCGGCCTGCAGATGGCCGACCTTGAAGCCGGCAGCTTCGAAGGCGCACCGATCGACATCCAGGACGGCTATATTCACCTATCAACCGCCGCCCAGCTCACCGAAACGGTGGACAAGCATTTCGCCGACCAGCCGGACCTGTGGGTCGCGGCGGTTGACCTTGAGGCGCTGGGTGACGCGATCAAATGGGAAGTCTCGCGCGGTGGCGCGGAGTTCCCGCATTTGTACGGGACGCTGACGCTGGAGACGGTGATCGCCTACTCGCCGCTCGAACGCACCGGGGACGGCTCGGTCGCGCTGCCCGTCACGGGTTAGCGCTCCCCTCCCGCTTGCGGGAGGGGTCGGGGGAGGGCCTGTCCCCACGCACCCAAACCCAATCGGACAGCCCCTCCCCTAACCCCTCCCGCCAACGGGAGGGGAACTTGCCAACACCCCGCTCACCCCCCACGCAATCAACGCCTGCGCCGCAAAATAGGTCGGCCAGATCAACAACCCCGGCACCACCGACCCTTCCAGCGGCCCGAAGCGCGAAAAGATCAGCAAATCCGAAACCACAAACAACACCGCGCCCAGCCCGACGCGGTAGCGCGGAAAGCGGCTGGTCCACGCGAGCCCCGCCATCACACCCAGAAACGCCGAATAGACCCCCGCCTGCACCGCCCCGCCCGCCGGAGCCGCGAACAGCGCCGCGATCCCGATCGTCGCCGGGGCCAGCAGCCACCCGAACGCCCTCTGGCTCGCCATCAACACCGCGCGCCGATTGCGCAGATACAGCACGCACGCCACCAAATGCCCCGCCGCAAACGCCGCGCCGCCGACCACCAGCCCATGCGTCTCCAGCAACAGATCACCCAGCGCCCCCAGCGCCAGCGCGGCGGTCAGCAACCAGCCATCAACGCCCCGCGCTCGCGTCGCCGCCCACACGGCAAGCAGCGCAACGCCGCTGGTCTTCCACACCGCCCCCCACGCACCCGGATCGACCGGCCCCCACGCCGCCCGGCCAGCGCGCGCCCCCGCGCGCGCCGCCCCCCCGGCCCGCCCCCCCATCGCTTCCCCTTTCCTACAAGCCTCCCCTTGGCGTAAGGGCATCGCAGGGGTCCGGCACCGCCGGACAAGTGTCAAGCACGCGCATGACAACCCGCATTTTTTGTCAGTTTCCCCACCAAAGGGTGTCAGGCTCGATCGTTATGAATGCCCATCAAGTCCATATCATCGGCGGCGGCCTCGCCGGGTCTGAAGCCGCGTGGCAGCTCGCCAATGCCGGCATCCGCGTCAGACTCTCCGAAATGCGTGGGTCAGGCACCATGACCCCCGCGCACCATACCGATGGCCTTGCTGAACTCGTCTGCTCGAACAGCTTCCGCTCCGACGATGCCGAGCGCAACGCGGTGGGGCTGCTGCATCAGGAGATGCGCGACCTCGGCTCGCTGATCATGGCCCAGGGCGATGCCCACAAAGTGCCGGCCGGCTCCGCGCTAGCCGTGGACCGTGACCATTTCTCGCAAGGCGTCACCGCCGCGCTCGAAGCACATCCCAACATCACCATCGTCCGCGAGCGCATCGACCAGCTTCCGCCCGAGGGTCTCACGATCGTCGCCACCGGCCCGCTCACCGCCCCCGGCCTTGCCGACAGCATCGGCGCCGCCACCGGCAGCGACGCCCTCGCCTTTTTCGACGCCATCGCCCCGATCGTCCATTTCGAGAGCATCGACATGGACAAGGCGTGGTTCCAGTCGCGCTGGGACAAGGTCGGGCCCGGCGGGAACGGCAAGGATTACATCAACTGCCCGATGACCAAGGACCAGTATCTCGCCTTTCATCAGGCCCTGCTCGACGGCGAAAAGACCGAGTTCAAGGAGTGGGAAAACGTCCCCTATTTCGAAGGCTGTATGCCGATCGAGGTAATGGCCGAGCGCGGCGTCGATACGCTGCGCTACGGCCCGATGAAGGGCGTCGGGCTCGATGATCCCAGGACCGCCTGCGACGAATTCCCCAATGGCCGCTGGCCCTATGCCGTCGTCCAGCTGCGGCAGGATAACGCCACCGGCACGCTGTGGAACATGGTCGGCTTCCAGACCAAGCTCAAATATGCCGAGCAAATCCGCCTGTTCCGCACCATCCCGGGGCTGGAAAATGCCGAGTTCGCCCGGCTCGGCGGCCTCCACCGCAACACCTTCATCCGCTCGCCCGAACTGCTCGATCCGACGCTGCGCCTCAAGAGCCGCCCGCATATCCGCTTCGCCGGGCAGGTGACGGGGTGCGAGGGCTATGTCGAAAGCAGCGCAATCGGGTTGATGGCAGGCCGCTTCGCCGCTGCGGAGATCCTGGGCCGCACCATGACGCCACCCCCGGTCGAAACCGCGCTCGGCGCGCTGCTCGGCCACATCACCGGCGGTGCCGAGGTCGAAACCTATCAGCCGATGAACGTCAATTTCGGCCTGATGCCGCCGATCAAGGGGCGGACAAAAAAGGCCGACCGCAAGTTGCTCTACACCGCCCGCGCCCGCGCGGCGTTCGCGGAGTGGCTCAAGGCGGCCTAAGCTACTCCTCCGCTTCAGCCAGAGCCTTGGCCACCTCGGCCCGGCAATCGCAGCGCGGGGTCGTCTTGGGCTTGCGCTTCGGTGCGGTCGTGGCGAATTCGGCGCGGGTCAGCCCGCCGGACTTGTCCTTGTCGGCGGCGGCGAACTTGTCGCTGGTCCGCACCGACCATTCCTCGAACGACAGCTTGCCGTCACCATTCTTGTCCAGCTTGGCAAACGCCTTGCGCCGCGGTTGCTGTAATTCGGCCAGCGAAATCAGGCTGTTCTTGTCCTTGTCATTGCGGTCGAAGCGCTTTTCCTCGCGCGTCCGATCCGGGGCACGCGGCACTTCCGCCTCCTCGGCCTCGGCTTCCGCGACGCTCTGCCCCGTCTCGGCCGGCGGCGGAGAAGGCAGCGGATCGGGCGTCGCCTCGCCCTGGAACAGGAACACCCCCGCCCCCGCCATCAGCAGTGCCGCAAGCCCGCCAGCGAAATAGCGCCACATCCCGACTCTCCCCTGTCGCCGGAACAGGCTAGCGGCTTCTCCAGCGGCAGCAAGACGTCACCGCCCGGTCATGCGGTGCCACAACGCCCGC
>JBHYGP010000060.1:0-6392 GCA_051858935.1 Sphingomonas sp. | reverse complement strand
GAACCGGCCCTGCAACGCCGGATCGTTGGTCCGCGCGACCGCATGCGCGATCGGGGTCGAGCCCTGACCGGCCTCGTTCGAGAACAAGCCCCGCGCGACGCCCGCACGGATCGCCATGATGATGGCCGCGCCCACGAACCCGCCCGACGCCGCCTGCGGATTGAACGCCCCCGCAAAGATGCGGCTGAATGTCTCGGGCAAGTCGCCCGCATTCATCACCAGCGCGATGACCGCGAGGATGATGTAGCTCAGCGCCATCACCGGCACGACCTTTTCAGCCACGGCACCGATCGCCTTGATCCCGCCGATGATGACGACAAACACGGCAACTGCCGCGATCAGGCCGCCGACCCACTCCTCCATTCCGGTCAGTTCGGTGACCGAATCGGCAAAACTGTTCGCCTGGATGCCGTTGCCGGTGACCAGCGCCGAGAACAGCGTGCCGAGACAGAAGATCGTCGCCAGCCACTTCCATTTCGGGCCGAGACCGTAGGTGATGTAGCTCATCGGGCCGCCGCGATAGGTGCCGTCCGCAGCCTGTTCGCGGAAGCGGATCGACAGCGCGCCTTCGGCGAAGGCCAGCGCCATGCCAATCAGCGCGGTAATCCACATCCAGAAGATCGCACCGGGGCCACCAAGGGTGATCGCGGTCGCGACGCCGGCAAGGTTGCCGGTGCCGACCTGACCTGACAGCGCGGTCGACAAAGCGGCGAAGGGCGAAATCTCACCCGCGCCGCCGCTCGACTTTTTGAACAGCCCCTTGAACGCCGACCCCAGCTTGGCGATCGGGTAGAAACGCAGCCCGATCATCAGATACAGGCCGACGCCGAACAGGATCACGACCATCGGCGGGAGCGGGAGCACCGCTTCGCCATTCCAGCTTCCGCCCCAGATAAAGTCGGAGACGTTGGTTACATGGTCGATCAGTCCGACCGTTGCGGTCGCACTTTCTGCGGCTGCGCTCATCATATCCCCCTGATTACCCCGAAAGCGCGGAGGCTAGCGCAGTGGGGGGCGCGTGCAAGCGCTTTGCAACGAAAACGGGGCCGGAAGCATCCGCTTCCAGCCCCGCAATTTCGCGACCCCTTACCGATCAGCGGCGATCTTCGTCGTCCACCCCCGGGATGCCCGGTTCGATGTCCTGAACCTCGCTCTCATGGACCACGACGATGCCGCGGCCGAGATGGCTCTTGCGATAGCCATAGAGGAAATAGATCACGAGGCCGATGGCGCCCCAGATGGGCAGCACCAGCATCGCTTCGAACGGCAGGTTGACGAACAGGAAGATGCACCCTGCGACCGTTGCCGGGCCGACGAACCACAAGGCCGGGGTGCGGAACGACCGCTTGCGGTTCGGTTCGGTCTTGCGCAGCAGCATGACCGCGATCGCCACCATCATGAACGCGAACAGCGTCCCGGCATTGGCGATGTCGGCCAGCTTGCCGACCGGCAGCAGCGCGGCGGCGAAGGCGACGACGACGCCGGTGATCGCGGTAACAATATACGGGGTTTTCCATTTCGGGTGAATCTTCGACAGCCCCTCGGGCAGCAGGCCGTCACGCGACATCACGAAGAAGATGCGCGTCTGGGCGAACAGCAGCACCAGGATCACCGACGGCAGCGCGACGAACGCGGCGATGCCCAGCATGTTGCCGATGCCGGAGAAGCCGATCTGGCGCAGCACATGCGCCAGCGCCTCGTCCGAGCAGACCAGCGGCAACGCATTGGCCGAGAAGGTCGCGCACTGGCGCGCCAGCTCTTCCGAACCGGCGGGAAAGGGCACGCCGTTCGGACCCATCAGCGGCTGGCCGCCAACGGTGCCGATCGCTCCAGCGGCAACGAGGATGTAGAAAACGGTACAAAATAGCAGCGACCCGATCAGGCCGATCGGCACGTTGCGCTGCGGGTTCTTGGTTTCCTCAGCCGCGGTCGAGACCGCGTCAAAGCCGACATAGGCGAAGAAGATCGTCGCCGCGGCGCCAACCGCGCCAAGCCCGGTGCCAAGCCCGCCGAACACGCCTGCGGGCAGGAATGGATTGAACTTCTCCATCTCGACTTCGGGCAGCGTCAGAATGATGAAGGCGGTGAGCGCCGAAACCTTGATCGCGACCAGCACCGCGTTGACCTTGGCGCTTTCCGACGTGCCGATCATCAGCAGGCCGGTGACCAGCAATGCGATGAACACCGCGGGCAGGTTGATCAGGCCACCCTCGACCCCGCCCAGAGCCAGCGGCGCACCGGCGAGGAAGGCGGGAAGTCCGACGCCGGTAAATTCGGTAATCAAGCCATTGAGATAGCCTGACCATCCGACCGAAACGGCACTCGCTGCCACGGCATATTCCAGCACCAGCGCCCAGCCCACGGTCCAGGCAAGCAACTCACCCATCACCGAATAAGTATAGGTATAGGCCGATCCCGCCACCGGGATCATCGCCGCGATCTCGGCATAGCAGAGCGCGGCGACGATGCAGATCGCGCCTGCAATCGCAAAAGCGAGCATCAGGCCGGGCCCGGCCTTTTGCGCGCCAGCTGCGGTCAGCACGAAGATACCCGTGCCGATGATGCAGCCGATGCCGAACAGCATCAGCTGGAAAGCGCCCAGCGAGCGATGCAGAGACTTGCTCTCCGCAGTCGCCAAAATGGCGTCGAGAGGCTTTACGCGCCCAAAAATCATGCAATCATCCCCTTGGTCGGCGCGGCTTTTGCCTGGTCGCCGATGATACGAACGGCGCGAGCCTAGTCGCAATTATGCGCCGTGCAATCCCAAACCGCTGGCGGCGGCATCACCCGATCGAATCACCGCGTGCGATCATTGCGTCCACGGTGCCGGGATCGACCAGCATCGGGCCGAGCTTGCGTCCGGCGAAGAGGTGGACGTGGAGATGCCCGATCGTCTGGTGCGAATCCGTGCCGGTGTTGGCGAGCAGGCGGTATCCGGGCGCGACGAGGCCCGCGTCACGCGCCACCTTGCCGACTGCACGCACGAATCCCGCACTCTCCGCGTCGCTCGCCTTCGCGGTGAAATCGTCCCAGCTGACATAGGCACCCTTGGGGATCACCAGGATATGCGTCGGCGCGACCGGCGCGATGTCGGGGAACGCGAGGGCGAACTCATCCTCATAGATGCGCTTCGCCGGAATCTCCCCGCGCAGGATCTTCGCGAAGATATTCTGGTCGTCATAGGGCTGAGTGGCGTCGACGGGCATAAGTCCCCCTCCCGCTGGCGGGAGGGGTTAGGGGAGGGCCTGTCCTCCGAACCTTCCGCGAGCGATTGAACAGGCCCTCCCCCGACCCCTCCCGCAAGCGGGAGGGGAGATCAAGTGCGGCTGGCCTTTTCCTCGATCCCCGACACCCCCTCGCGCCGCGCGAGTTCGGCGCGGACATCATCGAGGCTCAGGTCCATGTCGGCGAGCAGCACGAGCAGATGGAACATCAGGTCCGCCGCCTCGCCGGTCAGCCCGGCGCGGTCGTCTTGCACCGCGGCGATCGCGGCCTCGACCGCTTCCTCCCCCAGCTTCTGCGCGATCTTGGCGCGACCCTTGGCGGTGAGCTTGGCGACATAGGAGGATGCCGGATCGCCCGTGCGGCGGTCGCGGATCACGGTTTCGAGCGTGGCGAGAATGTCGTCGGCCATGCCAGCGCAGTCGGTCAGCGCGGGGCCGGTGTCAATCCTGTGAACCGCCCTCGCGGCGCGCACGGGCGCGGCGGCGCATCGCGCGCTGGGCAAGCCACAGCCCGCCCGCAGCCATCGCCGCCAGCGCCAGGTCCGACAGTTCGGGCATCGTCCGCCGGCTGATCTCGCCGCTATGCGCCGCGAATGCGGGGGCGGCGGTCAGCAGGATCAGGGGCAGGGCGCGGATCATGGTTCGACCATAACCCGCGACCCCTGCCAAAAGGTTGAAAATCAATCCTCGCGCTTGCGGCGGCGGCGCATGATCGCGGCACCGGCAATGCCCAGCGCGAACAGGCCGATCGCGGCGGGCTCGGGGATCGAGGTCGGGCCACCGCTGTTCGACGAACCCGAGCTGCCGCCCGACGACGCTCCCGGCGGGGTCGAGCTGCTGGGCGGCGCGTCATAGGCGAGCGCGGGCGCGGCGGCGATGGCGGCGGCGAGCGCGGCGAGGCGAAGGCTGGTGCGAATCATGGGGTTCTCCCTTTCCCTGTGGTTAGCGGGGGAGGGAGCAAGAAGCCTGCCACCGGGCGCGAACGCGCGGTAGAAGCGAGAGTCGAGGGTTAACGCGGCGACGCCGCAACCGGTAACTGTCAAATTAACCGACGGTGCGCACCGGGATTCCGGCACCCGCCAGCGCGGCGTGCGCATCGGCGATGCTCGCCTGACCGAAATGGAAGATCGAAGCGGCGAGGACGGCACTCGCATGCCCCTCGACGATCCCGGCGACCAGATCTGCAAGCCCGCCGACCCCGCCCGATGCGACTACAGGCACGCGCACCTGATCGGCGATGGTGCGGATCAGGGGCAAGTCATAGCCGTCGCGCGTCCCGTCGCGGTCCATCGAGGTGACGAGCAACTCGCCCGCGCCCAATCGCGCGAGGTTGAGCGCATGCTCGACCGCGTCGATTCCGGTCGGTTTGCGCCCGCCATGGGTAAAGACTTCCCAGCGGCCCGGCGCGACCTGCCGCGCATCGACCGAGGCAACCACGCACTGGCTGCCCATTTTCTCGGCGATGTCGGCGACCAGTTCGGGCCGCGCGACCGCCGCGCTGTTGACCGCGACCTTGTCCGCGCCAGCGAGCAGCAGCGCGCGCGCGTCCTCTACCGACCGCACCCCGCCGCCGACGGTCAGGGGCATGAAACACACTTCGGCGGTGCGGCGCACGACGTCGAGGATCGTGCCGCGCGCCTCATGGCTGGCGGTGATGTCGAGGAAGCACAGCTCGTCCGCTCCGGCAGCGTCATAGGCGCGCGCCTGTTCGACCGGATCGCCGGCATCGACCAGATCGACGAAGTTCACGCCCTTGACGACGCGGCCCCCGGCGACGTCGAGACAGGGAATGACGCGCGCGCGGACGGTCAAATCCCCCTCCCGCTTGCGGGAGGGGTTAGGGGAGGGCCTGTCCGGCGGAGGAGTGCTGTCATCTTACAGGCCCTCCCCCGACCCCTCCCGCAAGCGGGAGGGGAGATTGGCCACCGCCAGCGCCTCGGCCAGATCCAGCCGCCCGTCATACAGCGCGCGCCCGGTAATCACCCCCTCGATGCCCGGCTGGCCGACCAGCGCATGAATGTCCGCGATCCCCGCGACGCCGCCGCTGGCGATCACCGGGATCGACACCTCGGCGGCGAGCGCTACTGTCGCTTCGACATTGCAACCCTTGAGCAACCCGTCGCGACCAACATCGGTGAACAGCAATGCCGCGACCCCGGCATCCTCGAACCGGTGGCCAAGTTCGGCGATCGACACCGTCGACACGTCCGCCCAGCCCTTGGTCGCGACGAAGCCGTCGCGCGCGTCCACTGCCACGACGACGCGGCCAGGATGCGCCGCCGCCGTTTCGCGCACGAAATCGGGGTCTTCCAGCGCCGCGGTGCCGATCACCACGCGCGTCACGCCCAGATCGAGCCAGCGTTCGACCGAAGCGCGGTTGCGGATGCCGCCGCCCAGCTGGACCTTGCCCGGAAAGCGATCGACGATCGCCGCGACCGCGACGCCGTTGATCGATTCACCGGCAAACGCCCCGTCGAGATCGACGACATGCAGCCACTCGGCCCCGGCCTGCGCGAACAGGCTCGCCTGCGCGGCGGGGTCGTCGCCATAAACGGTGGCGCGGGCCATATCGCCCTCGGCGAGGCGGACGACCTGCCCGGATTTGAGGTCGATGGCGGGGAAAATGATCACGGCTTCCATCCTAGAAAACGCTGGAGGAGGGCCAACCCGTAACGCTGGCTCTTTTCGGGGTGGAACTGCACCCCAAGGATATTGTCACGGCCGATCGCCGCGGTGACCGGTCCGCCATGCTGGGTCACCGCGATCACGCCCGTGCCCGAATAGGCAAAGCTGTGCAGGAAATAGGCCTCACCCGGCTCGATCAGCGCATGCGGGGCGAGCGGGGTCACGTCGTTCCAGCCCATGTGCGGGACATGGATATCGCCCGCCGGTAGTTCGCGCACCACGCCGTCCATCCAGCCAAGGCCATCATGGCTGCCATGTTCCTCGCCGCGCGTCGCCAGCAGCTGCATGCCGACGCACACGCCCAGGAACGGCGCGCCCTGCTCCAGCACGCGGCGCTCCATCGCCTCGACCATGCCGGGAATCGCGCGCAGTCCAGCCGCACACGCGCCAAACGCCCCGACGCCGGGCAGCACGATGCGGTCGGCATTCGCCACTGCGTCGGGATCGGCAGTGACGGCGATGCCGCTTGCCCCGGCGGCTTTC
>JBHYGP010000059.1:0-6415 GCA_051858935.1 Sphingomonas sp. | reverse complement strand
CTTAAACATGAGCTTACGCATCATATCCCCTCCCTCACATCAGTGCGGGTTCTCCCGCATCTGGAACTAAATAGAACTGGTATTCTAATTCATTTGAAATCCGAGTCAAGCGTTGGCGATCGCTCCCACCGGTGCCACCAACTGGGCCGCAAGCATGTCGATCTGGGCGGCGAGCGCGGAATCGGCGAGCGCGCCCGTCGCATCGAACGGGCGCTGTTCGACGGAGTTGACCGCGATGCCGAGCGGCGTCGGCCAGCCCCGCATCGCGTGTACCACACCGCGTAGCGCAGTCAGCGTCACGCCGGTCGCCTGCCACCCCGCCGCCGACACGATCAGTCCGACCGGACGCCCGTCGAAATAGGGCCGAGAGTCGCGCGCCAGCTCCTCCAGCAGATCGATCGCATTTTTCACCAACCCGGAAATACCACCGTGATAACCCGGTGATGCGATCACCAGCGCATCGGCCGCGCGGACTGCTTCGACCAGATCGCGCTCCGCCTGGCAGCGGACCGGGGCAGCGGGGTCATAATGTGGCAGCTGCGCCAGAAACGGCCCGTCGAACATCTGCGCCGAGGCTCCGCGCGCCACGCAGCGGTCGAGCGTTGCCCGCACCAGCCGTTCGCTGGACGACCCCTCGCGCAGCGTGCCGCCGATCCCGACGACCCGCGTCATGCCTGACGACCGCCGCCAAATGCCGGCATCACCTTGCGCGACAACAGGTCGAGCGTCTGATTGCCGAGCCGCAGCCGCTCTTCGGTCAGCGGGCCGGTCAACGTGCCGCACAAGATGTTGCCGATGCCCAGCTGCTCATAGGGCCTGAGATGCTCGATCACCGTCTCGGGCGATCCATAGAGGCACCAGGTGCCGATCCAGTCATCGGTCAGCGCGTTGTGCGTGCGATCGGTCTTGCGATTGGCATCGTCCGATTCGGCGCGGGCGTTGAACTCAGCCTCGCGCTCGATCGCATCCTGATAGTGGCACAGGATCACCATCAGCTCGTCGCGCGCCTGCTCGTCGGTCTCCGCGACATGCACCGCCTGATAGGTGTGCGTAGTCCAGTCGAGCGCCGACGCGATCGTCGCCGCGTCGTGGCCTGCCTCGTCCAGCATGGCGCGATAGATGTCGAAATACTTCTTCACATGGACGAACGGTTCGGTTCCGCCGATCTTGGGCGGCGTAAAGGCCGGGATAAAGGCGGGCCAGCCATGCGTCGCGGCGCGGCGTGCACTGGCCTCCTTCATCGCGACGGGCATCAGGCGGGCATGGCCCGGCGTGTAGGCGGCGGGCGCGATCCGCTGCAGCACCCTGCCCTGATGCGGACCATTGTCGATCTCGACTGCCGGATCCTCCATGCGCTTGGCCCAGAGTTGCTCGGCCAGCTCCAGATTGCGTTCGGACACCGCCCCAGCGTCCTTATAGTTAACGCCAAAGCCGATCATCTCCTCCGGCGTCGTGCCGCTACCGACCCCGACGAGCAGCTTCCCGTCGGTCAGCTGATCGAGCAGGTTGATCCGCTCGACGAAACGGACCGGATGGTGCAGCGGCACCGACACGACTGAAAAGCCGAAATGCAGTTCGGGCAGCTTCGCGGCGAGATAGGCGGCGAAGATGAAGCTGTCGCTCGCCAGCGGCATGTACCCGTTGAAATGATGGTCGGGCATGAACACCGCGTCGAAGTTCAGATCGCGGGCAAGCGTCGCGTGCCGCTCCAGATCGTGCATCAACGCGCGGTCGTCTTCGGGACGCATCGAACGGGCATTGAGAAAAACCGAGAACCGCATGACCTCTCCCCCGCGAATCAGAATTTTCGCTGTTGTCTAAATTAGAATTGACGTTCCTATTTTGATATCCCTTATGCCCTCCATGTCAAGTGTCGCTCCGTCGCCGACCGAGGCTCTCGCCGCCAGCGCGCTGAGCCGTAAGCCCCGTCAGGGACGCAGCCTTGCTTCGTTCCGCCGCATGCTCGACGCGACCAAGGCGCTGATGCTTGAACGGGGGAGCGAGGAGTTCACGCTGCAGGACGTCAGCGAGCGCGGCGCGGTATCGATCGGGTCGATCTATCTGCGCTTCGAGAGCAAGGACCGGCTGCTCCACGCCGTGATCGCAGAGGAATTGCAGTCGATCGTTGAGAAGGAGGGCGAGATGATCGCCGGGCTCCTCAGCGAATCCAGGTCGCTTGCCGAGTTTCTGCCGCGCTATGTGGATGTATACAGCAATTTCCTCTCGACCCATTCGCAACTGCTGCGCACGATCATGCAGCGCGCATCGATCGACCCCGCCGTTTCGGCCCCCGGGCGTGAGACCGCACAGCGCTCGGCCGATCTCTCGGCCAAGGCGATCCTGACGTTCCGCAACGAAATCCGGTCCAGGGATCCCGAGCGCGCCGCCCATTCGGTGTTCCGCATCGTGTTCGCTACGGCAGCCCGCCAGTTTGGCCTGGGATCGACCGCCGAATCGGCTGACGACGCGATCTGGGCCACGCTCAAGTCGGAGCTTTCGACCATGGCGCTCGCCTATCTGCAGTATGAAGGCTGAGAGGTATTCCGGTGCGCCGAGGCGTTTGCGCCGGGTGCCAGGGTTGCCGATGTTTGCCGTCGCCATGACGCTTCTTCGGGGTTGATCTACCCATGGCGGCGCAAGCTGCTCGAGGCAGGCTGAACGCGCGAGCGCGATATGCCCGAGGCGCTTGCGATGCCGGTGTTCGCAGAAGCGGTGATGGCCAGATGCGCGCCGCAAACTATGCGCAAGCAGCTTCGTCGTTGTGGAAGTGCGGGGCGGAACGTGTCGACCCGGCGAAGCCCGGGTAAGGGGTAGATCGGGACGCAACGCCGGGACCGGACGGCTCCCGGTCGCGCCCACCGCCACCCGATCTCCGTAATGGGCAGCCGCATCGTTGCGGCGGGGCTTGGCGAAGCGTACCATCGTTACGCCCTCGGAGAAATGTGATGACCCAGCGCGAAGAGGAGGCCCGACGCGGCCTGCTCACCCACAGCATCGACCTGCTCGCCAGCGCCCCGGGCCCCGACGCGGCCATCCGCATCCTCGCGCGCAACGCCCGCGGCATCGCCGGGTCGGAAGGCATCACCATCGTGCGCATGGAGGGCGACCAGGTCCATTATGTCGGCGAGAACGCGATCACCCCGATGTGGAAGGGGCGCAGCTTCCTCGCCAAACGCTGCGTCACCGGCATCGCGATCCTGAGCGGACAGATCCTGCAAATCCCCGACATCCGCGCCGACCCGCGCGTGCCCATGGACCTCTACGCCGCCCTCTACGTCGCCAGCCTCGCCGTCTTCCCGATCGGAGAGGTTGCGGCAATCGGCGTCTATTGGGGCACCACCGGCCCGATCGACCCGCTGGCGGTGGAGCTGATGACGCAGCTGGCGGCGGCGGCGGAGCGTGCGTTTATGGTGCCGCTAGACGAGATGGAGATCGCGATTCCGGCGGAGTGAGGGGTTCGCTCCGAGCCGACTAAAGGGGCGCGCTCGTCACCTTCCTCGAAGACGAATTCCCCAGCATCGACGGGCTGCTCGCCTATGTCGAGCGCCTGGACGGCACCGCCAAGCTGCGCCCGGACGTGAAGCTGGAGGTGTCGCGCGCGTTTGCGACGCGGAGGGCGCGGCTGGACGCGGCGGTGCAGATTTCGCGGGGGTTGGCTAAGGCTGCGGGGTGAGGGGGGAGCCACTGCTCGTTTTGCAGCAGAATCGATTGATCAGGTCGGCGGAACCTCCAGAATGGATTCATCTTTCTGCGTCAAACGTTCGGGCCTTGTTCCAATTTCGTGGACAGTCGGCGAACGGTAAGATAGCAAAATCGAAACTTTGTAAGGGAAGGCGGCGGATATGTCGCAGGGAACGGTCATCGACCTGTTCTGCGGTGCGGGTGGCTTGAGTGAGGGCTTCCGCCAAGCAGGTTATCGCGTACTAGCGGGTAATGACTTCTTCGACGCAGCGGGCGAAACGTTCGGCGCCACGCACCCGGAAGCGAGCTTCCTGCCAGGCCCGATTCAGCTGTATACCGCTGACGATTTCCTCGAAGCTGCAGGTCTACAATCGGGCGAGCTTGATGTGCTGGTCGGCGGTCCGCCCTGCCAAGGGTTTTCGGTTTATAACCATCAACGCGGCCTACACGACGAACGGTCGTCGCTATATCTCGAGTATCTGCGCATTGTCGAAGCTTTGCGCCCAAATTGGATCGTGCTGGAAAACGTAACAGGCATGATGTCCGCTGGCGGAGGCGCAGCGGTAGACGCAATCATCCAAGGGCTGCACGACCTAGGCTACAACGTCAAAGCGAAGATTCTGCGCGCCGAAGAGTACGGTGTGCCGCAGGAACGTCGTCGCCTTGTGTTCATCGGAAATTGTCTCGGATTGCCTATCGAGCACCCGAAGCCCACCCACGGACCCGGGCTGCTACCCTTCGTCACCGTTCACGATGCGATTAGCGATTTGCCGCGCCTATCCAACGGCGAGGAACCGGGAATCGTAGCATATGGCACCGAACCACTGTCACATTATCAGGTCGAACTTCGGAACGGTTCGAACAGTGTTCAAAATCATGCCGCCGCGCGGCTTTCGAAAGTGAACCTAGAGCGACTGAAGCACATCCCGCCAGGTGGCTCATGGCGCGATATCCCGGTCGATTTGTTGCCCGAAGGAATGAAGAGAGCGAAGCGCTCGGACCATACGAAGCGATATGGCCGCCTGAACTGGAACGGGTTGGCGTCGACGATTTTGACTAAGTGCGACCCGCATTGGGGCGCTTATTTCCACCCCGACCAAGATCGCACCATTACAGTGCGTGAAGCCGCGCGCCTGCAATCATTCCCCGATTGGTTCGAGTTCAAGGGTTCGCGGACTGACCAATATGTTCAAGTCGGCAATGCCGTTCCCCCGTTGCTTGGCCGCGCTATTGCAAACGTGATCCGGCGCACTTCGGTCGAAGCTAACGAGCCCATGCTCGAAGCGGCTGAATGATCAGCGACTCAGCGCCGTTTCGATGGCAGACTCATAAACACCCATCGGCGGCAAGTTCACTGGCGAGACGAACGCATAGGCAACCTGCTCCACGGTAGTGGTGAACGTCTCACCCTTTACCAGAGCACGCCGCTGCCCCGGCGCAACTTCTGGGCCTAAGTCGTACGCTTGAAAAGTAATTGTGCCGGCGGCGATCGGATATTCGAGCATCTTAGTACCAAGGCGGCCACGGACCTTGTTCAAAACCGCCGTGGGACAAACGAAAAACAGACCCTTACCGCAATGCCGCTCGCGTCTCAGAACGTAACCCTTGTAGATCAGCTGTGGCAAAATCCGTTTTGACACGTTTGCCCAATTCAAGCCCGCGTTCGACCAACCGGGGCTGTTGCCCCTCTGGTCGGTGAACGTTTGCCCGGAAAAGAACGCCTCTGATTGCTCGCGATACGAATTGGTCGTGTCAATCGTTTGAACTTCGACCGCTGTGAACTCCGCCATTTCCCCCGTGTTCGACAGGCGCGCCAGAACGTAATCGATAAAAAAACCGCCAATTTCCACTTCATCGTCTGGCATCTTCGGTTGCGGGATAGAAAGCTCGCTGCCCCAATACTTGCCGAAAACGGCCACCTCGTTACCCGTCAATGCGCCCGCCGCCTTCAGCCGGGAAATCTCATCGGACTTTGTGAGTTGAACACCCTCACCGAATGCCTGCGTCGCGACATCGCCCAATACTGAGTGATGATTATCGTAGAGGCGGTTCGGACAAATGATGACTGGACCGCCACCCGTTTGCTGAAGCGAGCAAGCACCATGGCGCGGCTTGATACAAGTGCTGTCGACGAACGGACAGCGCAACGCCCTAGCGCACTCCTGCCCAGCAGGATCGAGCGGCTCGTAGCCGAAGAATTCAACAACCCTTGCTGCCAAAGCACGCCCTTTCTCAAGCGCTGCCCACTCCACGTTGAGCCGCGAAGTGGATTTCCCACGCACTATGGTCAATTAGATGGGACAAACAAGCAGGTGACTGGTCGGGATGACCTTCCCCCTTGCAATGTTGGACCCGATATGTTCTCATCCTCGGGTCGCACTCCGACCGCTCTTTGACCCCGTCGATCGCACCGCCGCAGGGCCGTTCGCACCCGCCGCGTGAACTTGACACCTCGCCTTACACACAGCGCGTTTTTGTCAGTTTCGTCTGCTGACGGTCACCCCGGAGCCGTCCGAAGCTGACAGGATGAAGCGCGTTGCGCGGAACTTCGTCAGTTTCGCGACCACCATATTGGACTGGACGACCTTCGCGACCTTTGCCCCGGCTCGTCCCGTAAACCTTGACTTATGTCAGCCCCACTGCCATATCGCGGCGCAGCGAGGCGTTATGCAGCGTGATCGGGCCGGGGTTCATCCTGCGGCTCCGGCTCCGCCTCGGTTGATTGCTCGGCTTC
>JBHYGP010000058.1:0-6417 GCA_051858935.1 Sphingomonas sp. | reverse complement strand
GGGCGCGGTGAGCGCCCGTGAAGGCGAACTCGGGATCATCCCCGGTTCGATGGGCACGGGCAGCTTCATCGTCGAGGGGCTGGGCAATCAGGAGTCGTTCTGCTCCTGCTCGCACGGCGCCGGTCGCGTCATGTCGCGCGGACAGGCGAAGAAGCTGATTTCCTTGGAGGATCACAAGGCCGCGATGCAGGGCATCGAGGCGCGGGTGGACGAAGGCGTGCTGGACGAAAGCCCTGCGGCCTACAAGGACATCGGCGCGGTTATGGATGCGCAGCAGGACCTGGTGCGTATCCGCCACCGGTTGCGGCAGGTGGTGAATGTGAAGGGGTGAGGACCAGCCCCCTCCCTTCCTTCTTTAGCCCCTCCCGCTTGCGGGAGGGGTTGGGGAGGGTCTTCTTCTTCTTGCTTCTGCGTCACCCCAACCCGGAAAAAAGAGAAGAAAGAAGACCCTCACCCAACCCTCTCCCGCAAGCGGGAGAGGGCTAGAAGGCGCACACCGTCCGCCCTCACCCCCAACGTCAGCCCGGCCGCTTATCGAGATTCCCCGCGCGGCAAGCACTGCGGTCGGGACTCAAATATTCGGCGAGCGGTGATAGCGTAGGCCATTTGAGGCCATGAAGCCCTGAGGGTCGAAGTGGCTCCACAACTCCCCCCAAGGTTGCGACCCAAGTTCGATGCCCATTTCTTGGAGGAGCACGCCGCGAACGAATGAAACCTCGCTGTCGATCGCTTCTTTCGTAGGCCAACCACTCTCCATCGGCGCATCAGGCAACTGGACATTCCACGACATCGCTTCGAGCAATCCCGACGAGAAACAGAGCGAAACAGCCGCTGGCTGCGCACCAAAGGTCAACCCGCCCAAGTCCAGCCACTCATATCCATTGCCGTGATTTCGCGACCCATTCACTATAGGGCCAACCGTTTGTTCGACCGCACTTTTCGCGTGACGAGAACTCAGCACGGCCAAATCACCAATGCGAACGCACCCCGTTTCACGAGCGATTGAGAGTTTGGCTAACATAGCTCCGCTATTCACTCCGCCAAACCTCCCGCACCACCATAACCCCCTCGAACAACGCCGACCCGACAAACGCCGCCAGCCACGCCTGCACCCGCGCCAAATCCTGCGCCGCGAACCACGCCCGATCCACCGCAGCAAATTGCCGCACGAAGGGCAGGATCGCCGCGTCCGTCAGCCCGAACCGCTCCCCGCACAGATACGCCCGCTCGCCCAGCCGCGCTTCCAGCCCCTCTAAAATCGCCAGCCCCGCCGCGCGATGATCGACCCCGTCCGCCGCAAACCGCTCAGGATATTTGTACCGGTCGAGGTGGTGTTTGAACGGTCCGTCATTCGCCGCGATCAGCGCCGCGTTGTCTCCCGCCAGCCAATCCTCGGGATCGTTGCGCGCCAGCGCCCAGCGCATGATGTCGATGCTCTCGTCGATGACCCGGCCGTCGGGCAGCACCAGCACCGGCACGGTCCCCTTGGGCGACGCGGCCAGCATCTCCGCCGGCTTGTCGCGTAGCTTCACCTCGCGATGCTCGACTGCCGTCTCGCTCACCGCCAGCGCGAGCCGCGCCCGGATCGCATAGGGGCAACGACGGAAGCTGTAGAGGATCGGGTCAGTCAGCGTCCGGCTCCGGGAAGACCGCGCCGACATGCGCCTCGCCGCGCTGCGCCGCCAGCTGCGCCTGGCGGTGCCGCTCGGCATAGCTGGCGCGCTGCTCCTCGGTCCGCTGACCGACACATGCCGGGCAGCTGACGCCCTCGACATAGTCCGCCGACGCCTGCCCCTCCGGGCTCACCGGCATCCGGCACGCGCGGCACAGGACATGGTCGCCGACCTCCAACCCGTGCTTCACCGCCACCCGCTCGTCGAACACGAAGCATTCGCCGTCCCACAGGCTGCGGTCCTGCGGCACCTGTTCGAGATAGGCGAGAATACCGCCCTTGAGATGATAGACCTGCTCCACCCCCTCCGCTTTCGCGAGCGCCGTCGATTTCTCGCAGCGGATACCGCCGGTGCAGAACATCGCGATCTTCGGCGTCCGCCCCTCCGCCTCGATCTCCGCGCGCTTGGCACGGAACCAGTCGGGAAATTCGCTGAAGCTCGTCGTCTGTGGGTCGATCGCGCCGCGAAAGGTGCCGATCGCCACTTCATAATCGTTGCGCGTGTCGATCAGCACCGTGTCGGGATCGGCGATCAGATCGTTCCACTCGGCTGGCGCGACATAATGGCCCACGCCGGCAAGCGGATCGATGTCCGGCTGGCCCATCGTCACGATCTCGCGCTTGAGGCGCACCTTCATCCGGTGGAACGGCATCGCCGCGGCGTGCGAGAACTTGACGTCGATCGCATCGCAGCCGGGCAGCGCGCGGATATGCGCCAGCACGGCGTCGATCGCGGCATCGCTCCCGGCAATCGTCCCGTTGATGCCCTCGCGCGCGAGCAGCAACGTGCCGCGCGCACCCCGCGCCACGCACAGGTCGAGCAGCCGGCCTTTTAGCGCCGCCGGATCGTCAAACCGGGTAAACTGGTACAGCGCCGCGACGCGCACGCTAGCCATCAGCTGAGCTTGAACGCTGCCCCGAACAGCAGCACATCGGCGTCGGGCGGGGACACCTGCAGCTCGCCGCCGCCCTGCGTCACCAGCTGGTGCACCAGATACGCGGCCGCCGCGCGCGGGGTCACCGGCGAGTCGCCGGTATCGCCGCTCAGCGCACCGCGCAGCTCGCCGTCCAGCACGATGCGCGGCCCCTGCGCGCGCACCACGATCTCGACCATGTCGTCGCGCGCCTCGGCACCGATATCCAGCTGTCCGCCGCGCACCAGCGCGTCGCCGCCGATCAGCGCAAGGTTGAGCAGCACCTTGATCACCTGCTTGGGCAGCACCGGATCCTCGACCATCCAGCCGATCGACACGCGGTGATTGTCGCCGAACAGCCCGTCGATCGCCGCCTGCGCCTCACGCGTGTCGACGGTGTCGCCGAACCCGCCCGCCGCGCCGAACGCCAGACGGAAGAATTTCAGCTTGTTCGCGCTCGCCTTCGCGCTCTCCGCCAGCAATTCCAGGCAGCGCGCGCGCATTTCGGGATCATGCTCGTCGGCAAGCAGTTCCAGCCCATTGTTGAGCGCGCCCACCGGGCTCAGCAAATCGTGGCACAGCCGCGAGCAGAGCAGGCTGGCAAAGTCGGTCGGGGAGATGTTCATAAGGGTTCTTTGGAGCAGCCGGACGTCGCTCGCAAGTTCCCATCGGGCCGCTTCACATCCCGGGCCCTATTTGCCCAGCTCCGTGCACCCCCTGCGATCCCCCAGATCACACGCCTGACGGAACGCCGCACGTGATTTCGACACAGCGTCCGCTTCTTTCCAGACACCCGGCCGAGGATCGTCAAAAAGCAGGGCGTCCTTGTCGATCCTGTCCATTTGCGCCTGAGTTAGCGGCCCATCCTGCTTATAAACTGCGCCAAGACGGAAACAGGCGCTTGCCCGACGACCGTCGCACGCCAGGCGATAATATTTCTCGGCCAGGAGCGTGCGTTGTCGCTTGGTGAGCACCAGGCTATTAGCCATTACTAACATGCCCGCCATCTCGCAGCCGAGCATGCTCCCGTAGTCGCAGGCGCTCGCGTAGGTCTTTGCTGCATCGCTCATACTAGGCGGGCCACCACGGCCGGCCCCCTGCATCTCCGCCAGCCCCATACAGGCGCTCGCATCCTTAAGGCCACAGCCCGCCAGATAGGCCGCGCGCACCGACGGCAAGGTGGATTTGCTGCCCGTTCCGCCCGACAGGATCGTCGCGAGCACGGTGCAACTCGCGCCGTTTTTCAGGTCGCACGCCTTTTTCGCCTGGGCCAGAGCAAAACCGGCAGGATAGGTGCCGCCCCGCCCAGCATGCGCCAGGGCCGCGAGATTGCCGCAGCTGGCGCCATCGTTGAGGCTACACCCTTTGGTCAGGAACTCGCGCGCGCGCACGAAATCGACCGCGCCGCCCTTCCCGTCCCGATAGCTAACCCCCAGATTGTTGCAGCCGACGGCTCGCCCCATCGCGCATGCCTTGGCCAACACGAGCCGCGCCGCGCGGTGATCTGCCGGATCCGACGACCGGCTGTACAGTTCAAAGCCGAGTTGCGAGCAGCCGATCGCCACGCCCGCATCACAGGCCCGCCGCAACAGGATGAGCGCTTGGGGCCGGTCCGTCGCGCCGCCCTGCCCGTTTCCAAGCAGCATGCCCAGCCGCGCACAACCGAGCAGGCTGCCCAGATCACATGCCTGTCGATACAGAAAACGCGCCGCTTCGAACTCGCCGCGTTCGCGGGCGACATGGCCCTGTTCGGTCAACTGGCCGGCTGTCTGAGCCGAAGCCGAAGTTGCAATGCAGGTGGATGCAAATAGGATCAGGAGCCACGACAGGATGCGCATCGAACGATTCTCTCACCAGTCACTCACGATCAGGCTATCGTCCGGTGGATAGTTACTCAACCGAAAGAAAGCGCCCGTGAACCGAATGCGGAGCGCCGATCCGATAATTCGCTCCCGGTCGATCTGGGCAGCGCTGCAACCAAATAAATCATATGCGATCGGGAGGGAATGATGCGGAGCGGATTGGGCATTGTGATTGCGTTGGCGGCTCTCGGCATAACGGCGGCCCCGGCGCAGGCGCAGGAGCGGACCAGCCAGGTCGAAGCACAGCTGCGTATCGACAAGTCCCGAATCGACCGGATGCTCGACGCGATGGTTGCCGATGGCCGCGCGGTCGGTGGTTCGGTGCTCGTGTGGAAGGACGGGCGCGAGGTGCATTTCGCCACGCGGGGCGTCGCGGATCGGGAGGCCGCCCGCCCCTTCGCCCGCGACACGCTAGTGCAGATCTGGTCGATGACCAAGCCGGTGACCGGCGTCGCGCTGATGCAGCTGTGGGAACAGGGCAAGTTCCGCCTCGACGATCCACTCGCCCGCTACCTCCCCGATTTCGCGAACATGCAGGTGCAGGACGGCACCGGCCCCGATGGCAAGCCGCTCTGGCGCGCCGCGAGCCGCCAGATCACCATCCGCGATGTGCTGCGCCACACCGCTGGTTTCGCCTATGGCGACGGCCCGACCGCGGCGCACAAGGCATTCGCCGCAGCCGACCCGCTCAATTCCAGCAACACGCTGGCCGAATTCGGTCGCCGCCTCGCCAAGGTGCCCCTGCTCTCCGAGCCCGGGACCGAATGGCATTACAGCGCGGGGGTCGACGTCCAGGCGCTGCTGGTCGAGCGGCTGAGCGGCATGAAGTTCACCGACTATGTCCAGAAGCACATCTTCGACCCCCTCAAGATGCGTGAGGCCGGCTGGCACCAGCCGATGGACCGCCTGCCCCGCTTCGCCGCGACCTATGTAAAGGGGGCGAACGGCATGACCCGCCAGCCCGACGAGGCGGCGCGCGCGCGCAACTTCCCCGGCGTGCCGCTGACGATGGGTGGCGCCGGGATCGTCGCGCCGATCGACGATTATATGCGGTTCGCCCGGATGCTGCTGAACGGCGGTGAGCTGGACGGCGCACGCATCCTCAAGCCCGCAACGATCCGCCTGATGGCGACCGACATGCTCGACCCGGCGATCAAGGAACGCGAATGGCTGATGGGCAAGATCGACGGCGGCTTCGGCGTCAACTTCGCCGTCCGCACCGCCCGCCCCGCCACTCCAGATCGCAATCGCGGCGCGGTCGGCGAGTTTTTCTGGGACGGCGCGGCGAGCACGCTGTTCTGGGTCGATCCCGCCAACAACATGGCGGTGGTGTTCTTCGTCCAGACCTTCCCGTTCGACACCACCCTCCACACCGATATCCGCAAGGCGGTGTATGGCGCGGACTATCTGGGGCCGAAGGGGGATTGAGTCGCCTCTAAATCCTCCCCCGCCAGGGGGAGGTGGCGCCGAAGGCGACGGAGGGGGAGGACGGCTGTGTCCTCTCCGCTCAGGCCGAACCCCTTCCTCCCCCTCCGTCAGCTGCGCTGACACCTCCCCCTGGCGGGGGAGGATTATCGTTGATCAAACCCCTCCCGCGCCTTGGCCACGGCATTCAGATTCGCCTCGGCCCAGTGCCACACCCCGCAAAACGCCTCGCCCAAACTCTCTCCCAGCGGGGTCAGCCGATAGTCCACCCGCGGCGGCACCACCGCGTGGACCGTCCGCGTGACGAAGCCGTCGCGCTCCATCCGTCGCAGTGTCTGAGTCAGCATCTTCTGGCTGATCCCCGGGATCGCCTTCGACAATTGGGTAAAGCGCAGCTCGCCCTGCTCATCGAGCGTTTCGAGCACGATCATCGACCATTTGTCCGCGACCGCGCCGATCAGGTCATAGACCAGCGCATCGACGCGCGGGTCGGGGTTGTGCCACTCGCCATTGCCCATCGCTCACACTCTCTTTCGGGTAAGTA
>JBHYGP010000057.1:0-17499 GCA_051858935.1 Sphingomonas sp. | reverse complement strand
AAATTTCGCAGATTTTCGCACCACATCGTCACGCCAGCATCGCTGGAGATTAGATCATTGCGGATCTCAATTCCCAGATAGGGTGTCCCGGTCGCTTCGGCATGACGGTTCATCGTCGCATTGAGCAGACGGCCCGAATAGGGTTCATTGTCCCCCGTCACGACGCCCTGTGCAGCCAGCCAGTCCACCGCCAGCCGGGCCGCGCGGGCATCGCGATTGTACAGGATTCCCGCCTCCCACGGACGCGGCGGCGCGATCCCGCTTTCCAGCGCGGGGGTGAAACTGTGGACAGAGACGATCAGTGCGGGACGCTGCGCGCGCACCTGCGCCGCGATGGCGCGGTGATAGGGCGCGTGGAAACGCGCAATCCGCTCCGCCCGATCCGCGCCGTCATTACCGGGAATCGCATGGCCATCGCTGGCCTGCGGGATCAGTCCGAGCGCATCGACCTCCCGGTTGAGGTCGATCACCAGCCGCGACACGGTGGCAAGCAGCGCTGGCGCACCCAGCAGTTCCGCCAGCCCCCTGCTCACCGCCGCCGCGCCGATATCGATCGCGATGTGGCGGTCGAGCAAGGCCGGGTCGATACCCAGGTCGATGTCGGCGGGGACATGGTTGCTTGCATGATCGCACAGGATCAGCACGTCGCCGCTGCCCTCGATGCGCTCGACAACGCTCATCGCTTCCCCGCCAGAAATGCATCGAGCCTTTGGGCGAATGCGGGCGACCCAAAGGCATCCTCGAACGCCTGATCATGGTCGGGCGCGTCGGGATCGCGCAACACCGTCTTGAGCAACCGCACCGCATCCGGGTCATTTGCCGCGATCATCCCGGCCATCGCCCGCGCCTCGCCCGCGGCATCTGCCGACCGCACATGCGCCAGCCTAATCCGGGCAGCCTCGTCGGCGTCGATCCGATCCCCAGTGAACAACATCCGCGCAGCTTGCCCCGCGCCGATCCGCGCGCGCAGCCGCGCCACGTCGCTCGCCGGATAGCCGATGCCCAGCTTGGCCGGAGTCGTCGCGAACAGCGCTCCGTCTCCCGCCACCACAATGTCGCACGCGAGCGTCAGCGCGACCGCCGCGCCGAAGCATCCGCCGTCCACCACCGCAATGACGGGTATGGGCAGCGCCGCCAGCGCCTCGATCCCCCGCGCCATCGCGGTGCGGAACCGGGTCCGCATCGCGGGGTCGGCAACCAATGCTGGAAATTCGCCAAGGTCCGCACCAGCCGAAAACATACCGGGCATCGCGGACTGAAGGATCAGGGCGCGCGCGTCGCTCGTCGAAACGTTTACCGCCGCATCGGCGATCACATCCCAAGCCGCGATGGGTAGCGCATTGCGCGCGCCTCCGCGATCGAGGGTCAGCAACGCGGTCGTTTCATGGAAGTCGAGCCGGATCATGGCAGCCCTGCGGGGCGAGGATGGCGCCCGTCCAAAGACGGGGGCCACCCACGGGCGTCTCGCTCCCGGCGCATGACCCGCAGCGGTCCCTCAGCAAGAACGGGGCCAGTCGCCGGCCCCCTCCTGCGCGCAGCGAGCACGCGGTCGCGCTGTCCCGCGATGGGGCAGCAAAGTGTCACGACAGCACCGTTTCGAGACACCACCAGCTTGGCCGTTCCCGCGCCACCCGCTGGGCAGCTGCGCGGCACGACGGCGTATCGGCAAAGGTCCCGAAGCAGGTCGCGCCCGACCCCGACATTCGACACAAGTCCGCGCCCGGCTGGGCTTCAAGCCACTTCACGGCGTCCGCAATCTCGGGCGCAACCATCAGTGCCGGGGGAAAGAGATCGTTGCGCCCAGCCTCGGCCCGCTCGATCAGCGTTCCCTTCGCCGGTATCGGCCCGCGATCCACCCCGTCCCACGCGCGAAACACCGCCCCGGTCGATACCGCCACGCCCGGATTGACCAGCAACACCGGCACCCCCGGAGCGCCGTCGATCCATTCCAGCTGCTCGCCCCGCCCGGTTCCGATTGCTGTCCGTCCAAAGAGGCACGCCGGAACATCCGACCCCAGCGCATCCGCGACAGCGAACAACCGCGGATCGTCAATCGACACGCCCGCCCGCCGCGCCAGCAGTCGCAGTGTTGCCGCCGCATCCGCCGACCCACCGCCCAGCCCCGATGCCACCGGAAGGCGCTTGTCGAGCGTAATCAGCCCCCGCGTCTCCACCCCGAACGCCACAGCGAATGCATCGCGCGCGCGGGTCACGAGGTTGTCCCCCTCCCCCTCCAGCGCCGCGCCGAACGGCCCCTCGACCGCGAACCCCTCGCCCTCCGGGTCGAGCCGCACGACATCGCCGTCGCGCACGAACGCAAACAGGGTCTCTAGCTCATGATAGCCGTCGTCCCGCCGCCGCCGCACATGCAGCGCCAGGTTGAGCTTGGCCGGAGCTGGCTCGATCAGGGTCAGTTTGCCGCCGTCCTCACAACACCATCGGAGAGCTTGGTCGCCAGCCGCGCCTTCTGCTCACCCTCGGCATAGAGCGCCGCCGCGCGCCACGCATAGCGCGCCTCGAACCGGCGTCCTGCGCGCCAATAAGCGTCCCCCAGATGCTCGTTGATCGTTGCGCTCGCCGGCTGGCCTTGCGCCGCGCGCTCCAGTAGCGGCAGCGCACGCGCCAGATCGCCACTGCGAAAATAGCCCCAGCCGAGCGAGTCGGTGATCGCAGGATTTTCGGGCTGCAACCGGCTCGCGCGCTCGAGCAGCGCGACGGCCTTGGTCAGATTCTCGCCACGCTCGACCTGCGCATAGCCCAGATAATTGAGCGCCACCGGCTCGTCGGGCGCCAGTTCCACCGCCTTGCGCAGATGCGGCAACGCCGCGTTCCAGTTCCCCGACCGTTCGAGCGACCCGCCGAGCTGCAAATGATGAATCCAGTTCGCCCCCGCTCCGGCACGGGCCAGCGCCTCGGCATAGAGTTTCGCGGCCTCGGAATCCCGCCCCTGATCGGACAGGATGTCGGCATAACGCCGCAGATCGCGTTCGCTCGCCCCCCGCGCGCTGGCCAGCGACCCGGCAAGCGCCAGTGCCTGCGTCGTATCGCCCTGTTTGCGGCGCAATTCGATCCGCTCGGCCAATGCGGCGCCGTAGAAGGGGCTGGCGGGCTTGATCGTACCGAGCACTAGTTGCGCCCGGTCGAACGCATTTTCTTCGCTCAACGCCGCGGCGAGGAGCAGTCGCGCCCGGTCATCACCGGGATCGAGCGACAATGCCGACCGGGTCAGCAGGATTGCCAGCACTTGCGTTTCCTGCCCCTGCAGGTCGGCGGCAAGGCGGGTGAGCAGCCGGCTGGTCCCGAACGCCGCGCCCGGGCGCGCTGCAGCCAGCCCATCTCGCAGCCCGGCCATGGTCGGATCGTCACCCGCCAGCAATTCCTTTGCGAGCCGCCGATCGCCGATACCCGCGAGCAGGCTCGCCGCGTTCCAGCGCAGGTCGATGCTGCCCGGATCCGCGCCCATCGCCGCACGCAGCGCCGCCAGCCCCTCTTCGCGCTTGTTCGAGGCGAGCAGCAACAATGCGCGATGCTCGGCGATGTAGCGGCGGCTGAGGCCACTCTCGCCCGCATTGTCGAGGATCGGGAAAGGGTCGCCCCCGCGATCGAATGCGATCCAGGCGCGCAGCACCGGGGTCAGGAAATCGAGCGGCCCAGCGCCGATTCGCCCCAGCGCATCGTCGGCGGCGACCTTGTTCTTCGCCTTCACCGCATCGGCAAAGGCGAGGATCGCGGTATCCGGCGGCGCCACGTCCGAGCGGACCAGCACCGCCGCCGCGCGCCGCGCCAGCGCCAGATCGCCCGCCGCCAGAGCGTTGCGATAGGCGCGGATCGCGACGACCTCGTCTCCGGGTGCGGCCGCCAACGCGGCAGCATAGCCGGCCGCAGCCGCATCGACCGCGCCATCCGCCGCCGCCGCGCGCGCCTTCACATATTCGCCGAGATCCGCACGCGCCGCTCCCGGAAACAGAACAGCCAGCGCCGCAATTGGCAGAACGAGATGCTTACATATTGGGATAATTCGGACCTCCGCCGCCCTCGGGGACGACCCAATTGATGTTCTGCGTCGGGTCCTTGATGTCACAGGTCTTGCAGTGGACGCAATTCTGCGCGTTGATCACGAACTTCGGGTCGCCCACATCCTCACCGACGATCTCGTAAACGCCCGCCGGGCAATAACGCTGCGCCGGTTCGTCATACATCGGCAGGTCGTAGGCCACCGGGATGTCGGGATCCTTGAGCGTCAGGTGGACCGGCTGGTCCTCCTCATGGTTGGTGTTCGACAGGAACACCGACGAGAGACGGTCAAAGGTCAGAACGCCATCGGGCTTGGGATAGTCGATCGGCTGGACCAGATCCTTGCGCCACAGGCTCTCATGATCCGGCTTGTGGCCCAGCGTGAAGGGCATTTTGATGCCCCAGCTTTCGAGGAACATGGTGACGTTGGCGAGGCCCGAGCCGACCAGATCGCCGAACTTCTTGACCAGCGGCACCACGTTACGGACGACGCTCAGCTCCTTGTAGAGCCAGCTCGCCGCGAAGGCTTCGGGGTAGGCAGTCAGCTCGTCGCCGGTGCGATCGGCCGCCACTGCCGCGAACGCAGCTTCCGCCGCCATCATTCCGCTCTTCATCGCGCCATGCGTGCCCTTGATGCGCGGCACGTTGAGGAAGCCCGCACTGTCGCCGATCAGCGCACCACCGGGGAAGACCAGCTTCGGAATCGACTGCAACCCGCCATCGCTGATCGCGCGTGCGCCATAGCTGACGCGCTTGCCACCCTTCAGGATCTCCGCAATCGCCGGATGCGTCTTCCAGCGCTGCATTTCCTGGAACGGCGAGAGATAGGGGTTGGAATAGTTGAGCCAGGTGACGAAGCCCAGCCCGACCTGCCCGTTCGCCTGATGGTACAGGAACCCGCCGCCATTCGACCCGGCGGTCTCGTTGAGCGGCCAGCCCTGGGTATGGATCACCCGGCCCGGCTCGTGCAGTTCGGGGTCGATGTCCCACAATTCCTTGACGCCCAGGCCATAGATTTGCGGCTCGACGCCCTCGCACAGGTTGAACTGGCGCTGGATCTGCTTCGACAGATGCCCGCGCACGCCCTCGCCGAACAGCGTGTAGCGCGCGTGCAGTTCAAGACCGGGCTGATAGTCATGCTTGTGCGTGCCGTCGCGCGCCACGCCCATGTCGCCGGTCGCGACGCCCTTCACCGACCCGTCGTCATTGTAGAGGATCTCGGCAGCGGCAAAACCGGGGAAGATCTCGACCCCCAGACCCTCGGCCTGTTCGGCGAGCCAGCGGCACAGGCTGCCCAGACTGCCGGTATAGGTCCCCTCATTGTGCATGAATTTGGGCGTGATGAAGTGCGGGATCGCCCATTTTCCCTTCTTCGAGAGCAGCCAATGCTGATTGTCGGTCACCGGCACCTGCGCCAGCGGGCACCCGGACTCGCGCCATTCGGGCAGCAGCTCGTCGAGCGCCTTGGGGTCGATCACCGCACCCGACAGGATATGCGCGCCGACCTCCGACCCTTTTTCGAGCACGCACACGGCGATCTCGCTGCCCGCCGCATTGGCCAGCTGTTTCAACCGGATCGCCGCCGCAAGGCCCGCCGGCCCCGCGCCCACGATCACCACGTCATAGGGCATCGACTCGCGTTCGCTCACTTCCTGTCTCCTCTCGGAACACCGGCGTAACATCTCGTCGTGTGTCCGGCGCACTCTGTCCCTGCCCCGATGAAGGTAGATTGACGCTGGCGTCAAGGCATGACTCTAGTGATCTTATGGGTATCGAGGGGGTCATGGACTGGCGGGCCGAAGCCGCAAGCGCGCTCAATTGGTGGCGCGACGCGGGAGTCGATGTGCTGGTCGACGACGATCCGCGCGACTGGACCGCGCGCCCTGCCGCCACGGCACAGCCGGAGGTGCAGGCGCGCCCGGCACCCGCCGGCCCCGAGCCTGAGGCTCCACTGCCGGCAACGATCGAGGCATTTCTCGACTGGCGTTATGGCGCGAGCGCGCCCGAAGCCGCGATGGGCGAGCCGCTCGCCCCGGCAGAGGGCGATCCCACCGCCCCGCTGATGATCGTCACCGACTTGCCCGAATTTGACGGCGGCACGCCTGCCCTGTTGAACGGTGCCGCCGGAAAGCTGTTCGATCGGATCCTCGCCGCGATCGGCCAGTCGCGCGACTCGATCTATCTCGTCCCGCTCTGCGCCGCCCGGCCGATCACGGGGCAGGTTCCGCGCGATCTTGAGGACAAACTCGGAGAAATTCTGCGCCATCACATCGCGCTTGCGGGTCCCCCGCGCCTTCTACTGCTCGGCCAGACGACGAGCCGTGCCGTTCTCGGGACCGATGCCGGCAAAAATCCTGAAGGTTTAACGCCATTTAACTATTCTGGCGGAAAGTCGGACGTCGTCGCCATCCGCCATCCGCGCTTCCTGTTGAACAAGCCGGCAGCCAAGACCGACGCCTGGAAAGACCTGCAATTGTTGATCGGGGGGCAGAGCCTGTGACTGCGCGTATCCTGCTAGCCGCTTGCGTATTGATCGCGCCGATGATGGCGCATGCGTCGGACGAACGCGCGCCTTCGAGTTTCGAACGTCGCGAGGCTGGTGACGGCGTACCCGCCCAGCTGTCGCGCGACGAGCGCGACGCCTATCGCGCGATTTTCGCCGCTATCCGTGAGGCGCGCTGGGCCGATGCTCAGATCAAGCTCGATGCGATGCGCCCCGGCCTGCTCCACGCGACCGCGCGCGCCGAACTTTATCTCGCCAAGGGATCGCCCAAGGTCGAGCTGCCGCAGCTGATGGCGGTGCTAGGCGAAGGGCCGGAACTGCCGCAGGCCGACCAGCTCGCCCGCCTTGCCAAGCTGCGCGGCGCGACCGCACTCCCGTCGCTTCCGGTCGCTCAGCGGATGATCTGGCATGCCGGCGCGCCGATCCGCAAACGCTACCGCTCGGCCAAATCGGATGCTGCTGCGGCGCAGGTCGCCAGCGCAATGACCCCGCTCATCAAACTCGACGATGCACCGGGGGCCGAAGCGCTGCTCGACACCCGTGCCGCCGATCTCGATCCCGACACGCTGACCGAATGGCGCCAGCGGATTGCGTGGATGTACTACACGATCGGTCGCGACACCGATGCCCGCCGCGTCGCCGCGCTGGCCCAGACCGGCAGCGGCGAATTCGCCCCGCTGGCCGACTGGGTCCAGGGTCTGGCTGCCTGGCGGCAGAATGACTGCGCCGGCGCACAGGCCGCCTTCACAGCCGTCGCACAGCGCGCCGCCGATACCGAAAAGCGCACCGCCGGCCTTTATTGGGCCTCCCGCGCCGACATGGCGTGCGGTCGCCCCGACCTCGTGAGCACCCGCCTCAAGAGCGCGGCGCAGCATGACGAAACCTTTTACGGCATGCGGGCGCGTCAGGCGCTGGCCATGCAGGAAGCGCCGGTCCGCGCCGAAAAATTCGTCGCCGCCGACTGGAAGGCGCTCGACCGCCGCCCCAACGTCCGCGTCGCCGCAGCGCTGGCGGAGATCGGCGAGGATGCGCTGGCCAGCGAGGTCATCAAGCACCAGTCCCGGATCGGCGACGCGCGTGAACATGCCGCGCTCACCCGGCTCGCCGGTCGGCTCGGCCTGCCCGCCACCCAGCTGTGGCTGACGCATAACTGCCCGGTCGGCGCGCGCCCGGTCGAGGAAGCACGTTACCCCGCGCCCGACTGGACCCCCGATGGTGGCTGGCGCGTCGACAAGGCGCTGGTGTTTGCCCACACGCTTCAGGAATCGCGCTTCGACGCCAAGGTGCAAAGTCCGGCGGGGGCATACGGCCTGATGCAGATCATGCCCGCCGCCGCGACCGATATCGGCCGCAAGCGCGGTGTCACCATCGGTCGCGCCGACCTCACCCGCCCCTCCACCAATATCGAGGTTGGGCAATCCTATATCGAGCAATTGCGTGACCAGCCCTTCACCGGCGGCCTGCTGCCCAAGGTGATCGCCGCGTACAATGCCGGCCCGACCCCGGTGACCGCCTGGAATGCGCAGATCCGCGACAAGGGCGATCCGCTGCTCTACATCGAGAGCATCCCCTATTGGGAGACGCGCGGCTATGTGATGACCGTGCTGCGCAACTACTGGATGTACGAAAAACACGCCGGGCGGGAAAGCAGCAGCCGTGCGGCGATGAGCCAGGGACTGTGGCCCAAGGTGCCGGGCAGCAACGGTGCTGCGGCTGTGCGGATGACCGCTTCGATCCCTCAGGACGACAGGGTCACCGGTGCCAATTGACGACGCCATCGCGTTCCGACCCGTTCGGATCGCGGTCCTCACCGTTTCCGACACGCGAACGCATGCGGATGATCGCTCGGGCGACACGCTGATCGAACGGCTGACCGGCGCGGGACACGAACTGGCCGATCGCGCGATCGTGCGTGACGATCCCGACCTGATCGTCGGCAAGCTCCATGCGTGGATCGACGATCCCGCGATCGACTGCATCATCACCACCGGCGGCACCGGCGTCACCGGTCGCGACGTCACCCCCGAAGCGTTGGAGCGCGTCGCCGACAAGATGATTCCCGGCTTTGGCGAACTGTTCCGCTTCCTCAGCTATGCCAAGATCGGCACCTCCACGATCCAGTCGCGCGCCACTGCCTGCGTAGCGCGCGGTACCTATATCTTCGCGCTCCCCGGATCGACGGGCGCGGTCAAGGATGGCTGGGACGGCATCCTGTCGACGCAGCTCGATATCCGCCACCGCCCCTGCAATTTCGTCGAGCTGATGCCGCGCCTGCGCGAGGAATAGCCCTCAGCCGCACCACGCGATGACGGCACCCACCGCGACATCGATGCCCACGCGCTGCCACAGCCACCACCCTCCTGCGAGAAGCGCAGCCACGCCGATCAGCGCCAGCGCCTTCACGCCGCCACCTCGCGCAGCCGCGCCACCGGCCGCTCAGAAATCGGCAGGTGCAGCAGGGCTGCGATGAAGCCGAGCGCGACCGACGCCGCCCAGATGCTGTCATAGCTGCCCGTCCAGTCGAACATCAGCCCCGCAATCCACGCGCCGCAAAAGCTGCCGAGCTGATGGCCGAGGAACACGATGCCGTAGAGGGTCGAGAGGTAGCGCATCCCGAATATCTGCCCGACCAGCCCGCTGGTGAGCGGTACGGTGCCGAGCCACAGAAACCCCATCGCCGCCGCGAACAGCAGCGCGCTGACCGGCGTCAGCGGCGCGGCGAGGAAGGCGATCATCACGACCCCGCGCGCGGCATAGAGCGCGGCGAGCAGCCCCTTCTTGCTCCACCGCCCGCCCCACACGCCAAACAGATAGGAACCGAAGATGTTGAACAGTCCGACCAGTGCCAGCGCATTTGCGCCGATCGCCAGCCCCAGCCCCTTGTCGGTCAGATAAGCGGGGAAGTGAGTCGCGATGAACGCGACATGGAACCCACAGACAAAAAAGCCGGCATTGAGCAACCAGAAGCCACGATGCCCCGCCGCCTCGCTTAGCGCCTGACGCAGCGTCTGCCCGTCACCGGTTGCCTGAGCGCCCGCCGCCTGCGGCTTGCCCGACACGCCCACCGCCAGCGCCACCATCACCGCGATCAACCCCGCCAGCGCGACCAACGCCATCCGCCACCCCAGCTCGCCGATCAGCAGCTGCCCCGCGGGCACGACGAGGAACTGCCCCAGCGACCCGCCCGCAGTGACGATGCCGAACGCCATGCTCCGGCGCTCGGCGCTGACCACCCGCCCGACCGCGCCCAGCACGACGACGAAAGTGGTCGCCGACAGCGCCATCCCGACCATCAGCCCGAATGACAGATGCAGCCCGATCGCACTCCCTGCGACCGACGCCGCGATCAGCCCGGCGGCGTAGAGCAGAGTCCCGCCCGCCACCACGCGCCCCGCGCCGTGCCGATCCGCCAGCGCGCCGACGAACGGCTGGGCCAGCCCGAACAGCAGGTTCTGCAGCGCCAGCGACAAGCCGAAGCTCGACCGGCCGATGCCAAGGTCGGTGCTCATGTCGGGCAGGAACAACCCGAACGCCTGGCGCACCCCCATCGCAATCGTCACGATCGCGGCGGCGCTGAAGATCACCCAGCCTGTACGCTTCATCCGGCCCTCCACGGCGTCGAGCCGCCCACCTAAGGTGCGGTATTGCGTTCGACCAGTGCGGTTGCACGCGGCCAAGAAATGCTTTGCCCGCGCGCGCGATCAGCCCGCCTTTTTCGCCTCTGGCTTCGCCGGGATATGTTCATCGAAGAAATTGCCCAACTCGCCCAGCACCATTTCCCACATGCCAAGCACTTCGGTGAAATTCTTCTTCGGCAATCCGCCCACGGTCGTCACGTCCCAGCTCACCACCAGCTGACCGTTATCAGCCAAGAACATTTGCGAGTAGCGCTTGGCCGCGTTCCATTTGTTCGCCAGCTCAACGGTGTTTTCGGGCTCCTTGAGGAACACGACGCGGAACTGGAGCGAACTACATTGCCGGGTCTCGACGCAGCCATAGAAATAGGTGTCGAAATTATAGCCCGACGCCGCGCTTTCGATCAGCGGGTCGCCCGCGTCGTCGATCTGCAGCTTGGCCTTGAGACCCGCATCGCGAAACGCATCGACCACCGTCTTGGGCGCGCTTGCACAGACCATCTCGGCCCCGCACGGCTCCTTGTCCTGCGCCGCCGCAGGAATCGCAGTGGCAACGAAAAGCGCCGTGGCTACAGGCAGATAGAAACGGCGCATCGTTTTCCCCAACGTTGTTACGGGCGCGATGTGGCGGTGCGACCGCGTTCAGGTCAAGCGAATTGCCGCATTTGATGACGGCTGCGTCGGATGACTATGTTCTTGTTTTGTTTCCACGTGCGCGCTAAGTTGGTGCATGGCCAGCACCCGCCCCGTTCGTGGCGCGACGCATAATCGCGAGAGCAGCCGCTTTGCCCTTCCATCGCGCGAAGCGGATGGCGACTGGCTCGACGCACGCTCGGCAATCGATGGCGAACTGCCACCGCTGCGCACCACCGTCACCGTCGAGCATCCGCGCACCATTCTGTCCCGCAACCAGTCGCCCGACATCCCGTTCGATCGCTCGGTCAACCCATATCGCGGGTGCGAGCATGGCTGCGTCTATTGCTTCGCGCGCCCGACCCATGCCTGGCACGACCTGTCGCCGGGGCTGGATTTCGAGACGAAGCTGTTCGCCAAGCCAGATGCGCCCGCGCTGCTTCGGGCGGCGTTGGGCAAGCGCGGATATGACTGTCAGCCGATCGCGTTCGGCACCAATACCGATCCTTATCAGCCAATCGAAGCGACGTGGCAGATCACGCGGAGCTGCATCGAGGTGCTGGCGGAATGCGACCACCCGATCACCATCACCACCAAGTCCGACCGGGTGACCCGCGACATCGACCTGCTCGGGCCGATGGCGGCAAAGGGGCTGGCGGCGGTGATGCTGTCGATCACCTCGCTCGACCCCAAGGTCGCGATGACCGTCGAACCGCGCGCGCCGCACCCCGAACGCCGCCTCGCCGCCGTGGCAAAGCTGCGCGCGGCGGGCATCCCGACCTTCGTGTCGCTTTCTCCGGTCATCCCCCAGATCACCGACCACGAGATCGAACACATCATGGAACGCGCCGCCGAAGCTGGCGCACTCGGCTGTTTCTATCTGCCCGTCCGCCTGCCGCACGAGGTCGCGCCGCTGTTCCGCGCCTGGCTCGACGAACATTTCCCCGACCGCGCGGCAAAGGTGATGGCGACGATCCAGTCCCTGCGCGGCGGGCGCGACAACGACCCGAACTTCCACACGCGCTTCCGCGGTCAAGGCCCATGGGCCGAACTGCTGCGCACCCGCTTCAGGATCGCAGCGAAGCGGTTCGGGCTCGACCAGCCTTTTCCCCCGCTCCGCCGCGACCTGTTCCGCCCGCCCGCCGGGGATCAGGGCGAGTTGTTCTGAACGTCAGAACCCCATCCGCCCCTGCCCGCCCGGCTTCGCCGCGACCTCGGCCTGCAACAGCGCGATCAGCCGTTCCGAATCGACCTTTCCGAAGCGCAGCTGCCGCCGCACCACCGCAAAGTCGCCCGGCGTCAGCCCGACCACCTCAGCCAGCGCCGCCGGCGCGGCGAAACCGAAGAAGCGTTCAAACGCCCGCGCCGCCTTCACACGCCCCAGCGGCGCCAGATCGAGCTTGAACACGAACCGGCGGAGAGCCGCCGGATCGAGCCGCCCGACATGGTTGGTCGCAGCGACCACCGGAAGCGGGTGACGATCAAGCCAGGTCAGCAGCTCGTTGACCTGGGTCACTTCCCAGCTCGCCTTGGCGGTGCTGCGGTCGAACAGGATCGAGTCCGCCTCGTCGAACAGCAACAGCCCCTCGCGCCGCTCCGCCTCCTCGAACGCCTCGGCGATGTTCGCCTCGGTCCCGCCGACCCATTTGGACAGCAGGTCCGACGCGCGCTTGACGATCAGCGGCCGCTCCATCGCGCGCGCCAGGTGCACGGCCAGCTCGGTCTTGCCGGTCCCCGGTGGCCCGGTGAGCAGCAGCGACACGTCCGCCGGAGCATCCTGCGCGGCAATCGCGGCGACCAGTGCGGCGATGTCGCGATCCCCCTCGTACAGGTCGAGGTCGATCATTCCCTCCGCCGACCGCACCATCCGCCCGTTGCGCAATGCACCAACCAGCGACCGCGCCGCGAGCATCGCGTCGTCAGGCCCACCCGCCAGCTGGCCCGCCCGCGCCGCAACGCGGGTGATGCTCGCCGTCTCCGGCGCGGTGTCGGCAAGCGCCCCGAACTCCGCCGGCAGCGCCAACTGCTCGTCCCGCGCAATCCGGTCGATCATCGCCGTGACGCCCTTGCCCGCGGGCGGGTCGAGCCGCAGCACGAAGCTCATCCGCCGCAGGATCGCCGGGTCGATGTTGCCGACCGCATTGGTCGTCCAGATGACCGGCACGGCGTTGGTCTCGATCTGGCGGTTGACCCACAGCTTCGATCCGCGCCGACCGCGCATCCAGTCGCCATCGCCCGGATCGGCGTCGCCGATCAGATCCTCCATCTCGTCGAACAGCAGCGCCGAGCCACCGCGCGCGGCGAGCATCCGCTGCGCCAGCCGCAGCGCCGACACCCGCTCGCTGCGCGTCGGCTCCTCGCCATATTCGTCGCTCTCCCCGACGCTGAACAGGCTCGCCCCCGCCGACGCCGCCAGTGTACGGGCGAGCTCGGTCTTGCCCGTCCCCGGCGGCCCGTGGATCAGCACGTTGATGCCCGGCGCGCGCGCCGCGATCGCCCCGGCGAGCAGCCGGATGAGGAAGTCGACCTCGCCCGCTACCCGCGCGAAATCGCCCGGCACCAGCCGCGCATGCTGGCGCGGCCCGATCACCGCTTCGAGCAGTTCGTCATCGGTGCTTGGCCCGCGCTCGAGCACGCGCTCAAGGGTCCAGCTGCACTCGACATCGACCCCGCCGCCGCGCCGGTCGTGCAGGCTGACCAGCCCCAGCCGCACCGGCGCGAGCCGGCGTACCGCGAGCGGATCAACCCCCGCGATCCCTGCGACGATCTCCCCCAGGTCCATTTCCTGATCGAGCAGCAGGCGCGACAGCGTCCGGGCGTGGCCGCACCGTTCGATCGCCACGATCGCGAGCAGCGCGCGGATGTCGGCTTCGCCCAGACCAAGCGCCACGCCCAACCGCGCGGCCATCTCGATCGGGCGCGCGTGCTCCGTCGCCGGAGCTTCAGTCTCCGCCGCCATCCGCTTCAAATCGCCCCAGCCCAGCCTCGGCACCGGCGCGCCGAACAACCAGCGCGCATGCGCCTTCGCCCAGCCCAGCACCGCCTTTGCGAGCGGCGAAGTGGCGGGAACGTCCCGCCCGGCCCGCACCAGCATGGCGCGGACCACATCATGTTCATGCAACATAGCCCATCCCAGCCGGGCGCACGGCACGCGCCATGAACCCGGTTCAAAGTCATCGGTTTCGGGATTTGCGCGGGGATGCCATCACCCCCGCTTCGCCTGGGCAGGCGTTACGGAAGGGTGCTGGCGATACCCGGGGCAAAGCCCATTATTCGGTATTGATCCAGCAATGATCGTCTCCAATCAGGCAAAGGGACGCCCCCTGTGCGGGCGGGCCATTAGCCCGGATATTTGTTTCGCGCAAGAACAGACGTTGACGCGTGCGTGGCCCGACTTGCCTCATCACGCGTGCTGGGCGATGTTCGACCGATGGCGAAGCGGCATTGGCCAGGATTATATTGGTGGCGACATGCCGCGCTCTATGGTGCGTTGCTCGCAGGCGGTGCCGTGATCTTGCAGTGGCTCGACTATCGCTGGCTGGCACGGACGCACTCGACCGAACTCTACCTTTTGCTGGTCGCGCTCGGTTTCCTTGCGCTTGGCCTCTATGTCGGAGCGCGCGTGATTGGACGCCCGCCACCCGCGCGCGCGCAGGGTAATCCACAGGCGCAGGAATCGCTTGGCATTAGCGGGCGTGAAATGGCGGTGCTGACCGAACTGGCGGCGGGCTATTCAAACAAGGAAATCGCCCGGCGGCTCGACGTGTCGCCGAACACGATCAAGACCCATGTTGCACGCTTGTTCGAAAAGCTCGGTGCACGCCGCCGCACCGATGCGATCGCGCGGGCGCGCGAACTGGGGCTGCTGTCCTGACCATATTTTCGGGTGATCGGGGGCAAATCACCCCTTTGGGCGATTGCCCGCGGCGGCCTCGATGCCCAGTTGGCGCGACCTGAACCGAACGGGAGGAACCTCATGCAGCGAATCATTCTGACCTATGGCGTGATCGCCGGTTTCGTCGTCGCCATTCCCTTGTTCCTGATGGGCACGTTGATGGCAGACAATCCGCCGAGTGGCTGGATCGGCATGGCGATCGGCTATCTGATCATGCTGATCGCCTTCACCGCGATCTTCGTGGCGGTAAAGCGGCATCGCGACGATCATGGCGGCGGCGTCATCCGCTTCCTGCCCGCATTCGGCATGGGCGTCGCCATCGCGCTGATCGGCAGCCTGTTCTACGTCGTCGCCTGGGAATCCGTGCTGGCGATCAATGGCAGCGATTATATCGCCCAGATGAGCGCGAAGATGCTGGAAGAGCAGCGCGCGGCGGGAGCAACCCCGGCCGAACTCGCTGCGTTCCAGGCTCAGATGTCACAGATGCAGGATCTTTATGCCAATCCGCTCTTCCGCATCCTGATCACGCTGAGCGAAGTCTTGCAGATCGGGCTGCCAGTGGCGCTGGTGACGGCCCTGCTGCTCCGCAACCCGCGCTTCATGCCGGCACAGACTGCCGAATGAGCAACGAGGGGGCGGGCCGGAAACCGGCCCGCCCCGTCACGCTGCCGCGAACTGAAAGTCGCGATATTGTTCGCGTAGCGCAGTCTTGAGCAGCTTGCCCGTCGCAGTGTGTGGCAACGAATCGACGAAGTGGATCTCATCGGGCAGCCACCATTTGGCCACCTGCGTCGCCAGATGCGTCTGGATCTGCTCAACCGTGACCTCGCTCCCCGGCTTGCGGATCACCAGCAACAGCGGCCGCTCGTCCCATTTGGGATGATGAATGCCGATCGCCGCCGCTTCGGCCACGCCGGGGCAGCCGACTGCGGCATTTTCCAGCTCGACCGAACTGATCCACTCGCCGCCCGACTTGATCACGTCCTTGGCGCGATCAGTGATCTGCATGATGCCGTCGGGATGCAGCACGGCAACATCGCCGGTGTCGAACCAGCCATCCTCGGTCAGGCACGGCCCGTTCTCGTCCTGGAAATATTGCTTGATAATCCACGGCCCCTTGATCTGCAGCCGCCCGGAACTCTCGCCGTCACGCGGCAGCAGATTGCCGTCATCATCCACCGTGCGCAGCTCGACCCCGAACGGCGCACGCCCCTGGAACACGGTCTTGTCGACCTTCTCCTCAAAGCTCAGATCATCCCAATCATGCGTCGGCGCACCCATCGTGCCGATCGGCGAGGTTTCGGTCATCCCCCAGGCGTGGTTGACCCGTGCACCCATCTTCATGATCCGCTCGATCATCGCGCGCGGCGCCGCCGATCCGCCGATCGTCACCACCTTCAAATGCTGGGGAGCGATGCCGGTCTCATCGATATGCTGGAACATCGCGAACCACACTGTCGGGACGCCCGCCGTATGCGTCACCTTCTCCCGATTCATCAGGTCGCACAATGTCTTGCCGTCATTGACCGCCGACATGACCAGCTTCACGCCCGCCATCGGCGCAGCAAAGGGCAGGCCCCAGCCGACCGCATGGAACATCGGCACCACCGGGAGCACCACCGACTGGGTCGACAGGTCGAACACCGCTGGCTGCAACTCCGCCATCGCATGGATCATCGACGAGCGGTGGGTGTACAGCACGCCCTTCGGATTGCCCGTCGTGCCGCTGGTGTAGCAGAGCATGCACGGCTCGCGCTCGCTGCCCTCGACCCAAGCATAATCGCCGCTCTCCGCGCCGATTACCGCCTCGAAACTGTCGGGGCCATCGCCATCGAACACGATATAATGCTCGATCGTCGTCCATTGCGGCTTCATCTTGTCGATGATCGGCTGGAACATCCGGTCATAGATCAGCACCCGGTCTTCGGCGTGATTGGCGATATAGGCGAGCTGGTCCTCGAACAGGCGCGGGTTGATCGTGTGGATCACGCCGCCCATCCCGATCGTGCCGTGCCATGCGACGAGATGGCGGCTGTGATTCATCGCCAGCGTCGCGACGCGATCCCCCGGCTTGATCCCCCGCCGCTCCAGCGCCTGCGCCAGTTTGCGCGAATCGCGCGCAATGCCGGCCCAGTCGGTGCGCGTCTCGCTGCCATCGGCCCAACGGCTGATGATTTCGCGCGATCCATATTCGCGCTCGGCATGCTCGATCACCCGAGGTACCCGAAGCTCGAAATCCTGCATCGCGCCCAGCATCGCACTCTCCTTGTTCCGCGCGGGTTTCCGCGTCCGTCAACCCATCCTGCGGGTTCGAAAGCCGGGATGCAAGGGTGGAGCGTTAGCTTGCGAGCGCCAGCCTTGGTTGCGCTGTCGGCTTGAGCTCCGCCCGCTCGACCCCCGGCAGCCCTTCGATCCGCGTCGCCAGTTCGCCATCGAGCCGGAAATTGCGCCCCAGCACCAGCTCCGCCTCACCGCCATCGGGCAGCGGCGCGTCGACCACCACCTCGCATCGGCCGCCGCGCGCATCCTCCAGCAATTTGGCGACAGCCGCCAGCGTGCCCGGCTCGCGCACCGCCATGCGCAGCGTCAGGCGGACGTCCTTCGCCATCCCCTCGAACGGCTGCACCTTGCGCACCGTCACACGCGCGCTGTCCTCGCCCGGCCGCCGGTCGAGCTCGACCGTCAGGATGCCGCACCCGCCGACGCGCGCCGCATCCTCCATTTCCTTGGCGGTATGCTCCTCGAAGCAGGTGCACGGCACCGTGCCGCTGGCGTCGGACAAAGTCGCCATCATGTAGCGCTTGCCCCGCGCCGAAGTG
>JBHYGP010000056.1:0-6458 GCA_051858935.1 Sphingomonas sp. | reverse complement strand
GGGCCATCGCCGCCACCCGCGACCGCCTGAGTCAGGATGAGGTCGACCCGGTCGCCCGGAAAGATGAAGCCGGCAACGGCGGCCTGCGCCGACACCGGAACGGTCACCGCACGCATGCCCGGCGAGAGCGCGGCGGCGAGGAAGCCGCGGTCGCCCGGCTTGACGATCGCGCCCTGGGTCAGCGGCTGGCCCGCAGGAATTGCGAAACGGACGACGGTGCCCTGCAGCTTGGCAAGGTCGGTGCCGTCCTTCTGGAAATAGGCGCCCTCGACCAGATCCTTGGGCCAAGCGACGAACTTGATCGAATCGGGGCCGAGGATCGTGCCGACGGGCAATGCCTTGGTCGCGACCAGAACTTCGATCGCATCGACCGGCGCGGGCTGGCCGGGCATCGGCGCGGCACCCGCGACCGGAGCCGAGGATCCGGTCATCAGGCTGCGTGCCATGAACGCGGTGATTGCAGCGACGAACAGCGCCCCCACCAGCAAAATGATCTTGCGTCCATCCATGACGTCTCAGGCCTTTTCTTTGTCCGACCGGGTTGAACCGGCGTTAAGCATCACAAGAAGGGGTTAAAAATCGGTTCGCGAATGGTGAGCAGCGCGGCGATGGCAATCGCGATCCCGTATGGGACCTCCGGTTGCTCGCTGCGGCGACGCACCCATTTCTCGACCAGCATCACCAATGTGATCGCGCCGCCGGCGAGCGACATGATCACGATCAGGCTGACCAGCTTGTCGAACGGAAACCACAGGGCGAGCGCAGCGATCATCTTGACGTCGCCGCCGCCCATCATCCCGAAATGAAAGGCCGCAGCGAACAGCGCGAAGACGGCGAGCGCGACGCCCAGCTGGATCGCCATGTCGGGCCACGGCTCGAGCCCCATCGTGAACCACCACGGCACTGCGAGCAGCGTGATCGCGGCGTTCTTCCAATTCGAAATCTCACGGATTCGCGCGTCCTCGATCCCGGCCGAAACCAGGATCAGGACCAGCAGGCCCAGCAGAATCGCAGGCGCAATTTCCCCCATCTCAAATCAGGTCCTAGACGGGAGGGCTTTCCAAACCGTAACCAGCGCCCATGACCCTTTCCCCGATCGATCGCCGCGCCATTCCTGCCGGCGCCAGCGTCACCAACTGGACCGCGCCCGATGGATGGGTGCTGCGCTGCTTCGCCTGGCCTGCCAGCGGCACGCCGCGCGGGTCGATCCTGTTTCAGGGCGGGCGCGGCGACATTTTCGAGAAGTATCTGGAGAGCTTCGCGCACTGGCAGGCGCGCGGCTGGACGATCACGTCGTTCGACTGGCGCGGGCAGGGCGGATCGGGGCGGCTGACCGATGCCGGCAATTGCGGGCATATCGACGATTTCGCGCAGTATATCGCCGATTTTCGGGACTTTGCGCGTGAGTGGATGGCGGCGACGCCGGGGCCGCATATCATCATGGGGCATTCGATGGGCGGGCATCTGGTGCTGCGCGGGCTGGTCGAGGGCGCGGTGCGGCCTGATGCAGCGGTGCTGGTCGCGCCGATGCTGGGGTTGAAGGGGCCGTTCGGCGCGGCCTTGGGCGAGCGGCTCGCGCGATTCCTGGGCGGGGTCGGCAACACGGCGCGCCCGGCGTGGAAGTCGAACGAGCGACCCTACACCACCGACACGCGCGAATCGCTGCTGACCCACGACACCGATCGTTATCAGGACGAGATTTGGTGGCAGCAGGCGAACCCTGGCAACGTCACCGGCCCGCCAAGCTGGAAATGGGTGATCGAAGCGTTCCGATCGACGCGCGAGCTGCGCACCAATCCGGCGCTCAAGCGGATGGACGTGCCGGTGCTGGCGCTGATTGCCGAGCATGACGGGCTGGTCGATGCCAAGGCGGCGCTGGCGATGGTCGCGCGGTTGCCCGATGCGCGGATTGTCCGCTTCGGCAAGGAAAGCGCGCACGAGATTCTGCGCGAGGCGGACAAGGTGCGCAATCGCGCGCTCGGCGAGATCGACCTGTTTCTTGAGGCGCGGGCGCGGCGCGGATGAGCCGATACGACGTCGCGATTATCGGTGCCGGGATTGCCGGAGCGAGCCTGGCGGCGGAGATCGCGTCGCACGCACGCGTCCTGATCCTGGAGGGGGAGGAGCATCCCGGCTATCACGCCACCGGGCGGTCGGCGGCGTTCTGGTCGGAAACTTATGGCGGGCCGGACGTCCAGCCGCTGGTGATTGCGTCAGGCGATTTCCTGCGCAAACCGCCGCCGGAGATGGGGGGCGAGGGGTTCCTGTCGCCGCGCGGGGAACTGTTCATTGCCCGGCGTGAGGACCGCGCGGTCATCGACAGCTTTGTTGCGAAGTTCGGGGCGTTGGGGGTTGCGCTCGATGAAGTCGATCCCGCCGGTTATTGTCCCGGCCTGCGCCCCGAATGGACCGACGCGCTGTACGATCCGACGTGTAGCGACATCGATGTCGCGCGGCTGCACGGCGCGTATCTGAGCGCGGCGCGGCGGGCGCGGGCTGAACTGGTCTGCGACGCCCCGGTCACCGGGCTGGCGCGCGAGGGGCACTGGACGATCGAAACGCGGGCGGGCACCTTCACCGCCGATGTGCTGGTCAACGCTGCGGGGGCCTGGGCCGAGGCGATCGGCGACATGGCCAGTGCGCCGCCGACCGCGATCAAACCGCTGCGGCGGACGGTGGTGCAACTGCGCGTGGATCCGCCCGCGCCGATGACGTTGCCACTTGTCCGCGACGCGCATGAACGGTTTTACTTCAAGCCCGAAGCGGGCGGGCGCATCTGGCTGTCGCCGCATGACGAGATTCCGACCGATCCGTGCGACGCCGCGCCGGAGGAGATCGACGTCGCGGTCGCGATCGACAAGCTGGCCAGCGCGGTCGATTGGCGAGTCGACGCGGTCGAGCGGCGCTGGGCGGGCCTGCGCACCTTCGCGCCGGACCGGCTGCCGGTCTATGGCTTTGACCCGGCAGTGCCGGGACTGTTCTGGTGCGCGGGGCAGGGTGGATTCGGCATCCAGACCGCGCCCGCCGCGTCGAAGCTGGCGGCGGCGATGCTGCTTGGCACAGCGCCTGATCCGATGGCCGCGCAGCTCGACCCCGAGCGCTATTCAATCCGCCGATTTCGCGGCTGAACCGCTGGACGCCGCGCCGCGAGTCGCTATCGTTCGAGCATCGCAACGAAGGAGCGTGTCATGGCCCATAAATTCGTGATCGAGCAGAACAAGGCCGGCGAATATGTCGCCAAGTTCAAATATAACAATGAGATCATCTTCTGGACCGAGGGCTATACCAGCAAGGCGTCGGCGAAGAATGCGATCGAATCGATCCTGAAGAACGGCCCCGGCGCTCCTGTCGAGGAGGGCTGAGCAGGCGCTCGCCGGATCGCGCTGGACAGGGGGCAGCGCGATGCGGTGACGGTACAGCATAAGGGGCGGGGAATGTTCTTCGAAAGCCGGATATTCCGCAGCTGGTATGGCGGCATGATGCTGCTGTGGGTGGTATTGTTTGCTACGCTCAGTTCGATCCCCTTCCTGCTCGACCATTGGCATTACCCCGCGATCATGGTGCTGGGGGCGTTTGTCGCGGGCCTGACGCCGGAGGGCGGGGGTGCGGTGGCGTTCCCGGTGCTCAGCGTCTTTTTCGACATCAAGCGCGAGATGGCGCGCGACTTCAGCCTGATGATCCAGTCAGTCGGGATGACGAGTGCGAGCATCTGGATTCTGTCGCGCAAGGGACGGAAGCTCGTGACCTATGCGCCGCTATTGTGGTTCGTGCCGATCAGCTTCATCGGCTTCGTGCTCGGTATGCTGCTGTTGCAGACGATCCCGGTGTTCATCATTCAGGCGCTGTTTCTCAGCCTGATCCTGACCTTTGCATTGGCCTATGTGTCGAGCAAGCATCGCGGTGCGCTGCCGGTTCTGACCGCGAAGGGGCCGGTCGACCATGCGATGCTGGCGGGGGTTCTGATCCTGGGCGGCATGTGCGCCAGCCTGTTCGGGACCGGGGCCGATATCGTCCTCTACACGATGCTGGTGACGCGCTTTCGCATGGACGAGAAGGTCGCCACGCACATGAGCATCATGGTGATGGCTGCGATCAGCATCCTTGGCTACGCCTATCGCTTCTTCTGGGACGGCGAGATCACCGACTACCAGATCCGCACCTGGCTTTGCGCCTATCCGGTGGTGTTGTTCATGGCGCCGTTCGGCAGCTACATCCTGCACAAGATGCACGTCGAATGGATGCTGCGCGGGATCGTTGCGCTCAACATTTTCCAGCTCGCCTATTTCAACCTCAAGAACCCGAGTTGGGAGAAATTCGCCTGGTCGAGCGGGTTCAGCGTGGTGCTGTTCGCGATCTTCTGGTTCTCGCTCGCGCATATCGCGCGGCAGACCGAGCGGCGACGGCTGGCGGCGGAGGCGAACTGAGCGGAGTCAGGCGCGCAACCCAGCGTCGCTCGCGAGCTGGTCCGCCGCGCCTGGAATTGCCCTTGTGGACGCGGCGTGTTGCGTGTGTTCATTTGGTCTCCGTCTGCTGTGGCGTGCGGACCGTTATAACCAAATAGGTTCTTATAGGAAAGCGGGTAGCGGTTTTTGGCTGTTTTCCGCGGGTTTTCGCGTGGGCGGCGGTTGGCGTGGGGCGTCCGGGCGGGCGATTACTGGCGCGTGCGGCGCGGGCTGCGAAACAGGTGATGCGACGATGTCGACGAACTTCGCGTCATCGAACACCGGAGGGGTGTCGCCTTTGCGGAGGGGAATGTCGAAAACGTGCAACGGCGTGGACGCGCCGAGCGCGCAATGTCGGTGGTGAAGTGGATCCCGGTACGACGCCGGATGACGGTGGAAGTGGAATGACTGCTTCCGACCTCGAAGCGATCAAAGACGCTTGGCCGGTTCTGACGTGACACGACTAACGTTGAACGTCTGTCGGAAGGTATCGTCTCCCCAGAGACGCTTTGTCGAACATCAGATCCTCGGGGACGCTATTCTCGAGTAGTACCGCTTCAGCTACGATAAGAACTTGACCGGCAGCGCGGTTTTCAGTGTAGGTCGTCTTTGCCAGTGCGCCGTTTTCAAGGATGCTATATTCACGGACATTTTGTTTGTCGGTAACTCGGACGCGTTGCGCGGCGCCGAATTTAGTTTCTATATCCGATAAAAGCTCGATAGAAAGTATCGGGAGGTTGGTATTGATACCACACGCAGACGCTGCAATTGTTGGGCCTTCTGTGATTTCACCAGTTTCAACGGATAGATGAGTGCCAGTTTGTGCGCGACAATCTGCCACTACGCGATCTCGCGGCGTCTCAATTCGATGAAGATCACCTTTGTGGAACTCAGCTGATGCCTCCTCAAACGCAGGCTTGTTCGGGTTTGTAACACGATTCCAGATATATATTGTATAAGTGGCGCGTGTAGTCTTTGTGCGCTCCAGAACGGCTAACGCTGCGGCATTGTCATCGCCAGCTGTGGCTGATGTGCAGGCCGAGAGCGTAGCTGCGACAATACCGAGAAACGATTTCAAACCTTCAATCCCTCGTGCGCTACCGGCCGACATTCTTCCGAACTCATAGTCTCTTACTGAAAAAGTGACGTCAATAGCGGAGAGGGAGCTGTCCACCCCCAATCCGCCCCTCCGCACTAACTCCGCAGCGCCGCGTCGCTGGCGAGCTGGTCGGCGCGTTCGTTGTCGGGGTGGCCGGCATGGCCCTTGACCCATTGCCATTCGATGCGGTGCGGCTTGGCGGCGTCGAGCAGTTCGATCCACAGGTCGCTGTTCTTGACGGGTTTCTTGTCGGCGGTGCGCCAGCCGTTGCGTTGCCAGCCTTTGATCCACTTGGTCAAGCCGTCCATGACATAGCGGCTGTCGGTCGATAGCTTGACCCGGCACGGCTTGTTGAGCGCCTTCAGCCCCTGAATCGCGGCCATCAGCTCCATGCGGTTGTTGGTGGTGTGCGGCTCGCCGCCCGACAATTCCTTTTCGACATTGCCCATGCGGAGCAGCGCGCCCCAGCCGCCGCGCCCGGGATTGCCCTTGCACGCACCGTCGGTGGCGATTTCGACGAGGGGGAGTTCGGTCATGCGGTGCGGCTCATGCGTTCATAGTGATGGAGGCGGCGGACATAGGCGAGCGGGTCCTTGCGCGTGACGAGCGCGTCGGCAGGCGTGTTGAGCCAGTCGAATGCGCGCGAGAGGGCGAAGCGGATGCACGCGCCGCTGGCGAGCAGCGGGAAGACGGCGCGCTCGGCATCCGATAGCGGGAAGCGCGACTGATAGCCGCGCAGCAGGGCGTCGCCGATCTCAGCGTGATAGGTTTCACCGGTTGCGTCGAAGCTCCACGCGCTGTGCATCACCGCGAGGTCGTAGATGCGGATGTCGGTGCTCGCGAAATAGAAGTCGATCAGGCCGGTGACGGTGTCGCCGAGCATCAGCACATTGTCGGGGAACAGGTCGGCATGGATC
>JBHYGP010000055.1:0-6477 GCA_051858935.1 Sphingomonas sp. | reverse complement strand
AATGGGCGACCTTTCCGAATGCGACGACCTGATAACCGAGCGACTGCAAATAGGCGGGCAGCTTCGAAACGCCCTTGGTCGGGACTTCGTGATTCCCCTCTGCGCCGTTGCGCGATGGCATGTATCCCGTGAGCAGCGCCGCCCGGCTTGGCGCGCAACTGGGCGATGCGACGAAGGCGCGGTCGAAGGTCAGCCCCTCTGCGGTCAGTCTGTCGAGGTTGGGCGTGCGGATATCGCGATCCCGTCCCGCGCCAAAATCCTTGTAGCCCATATCGTCAGCCAGAAAGACGACGATATTGGGACGGGCCGACCCATCCCCCTGCTGGGCGGACGCCACGGACAGCGCCCCGATCGACGCGACCCCCAGCGCCGCCATCTTCAAAGCCCGGTTCAGCATCGCATGTCTCCCACTATCGCCCTGTCGTCGCCTCCGGGCCGTTGGAGCCTTGTTAGTTACTCGCCCGCACGCCGACAACTCTAAAACGATAAATCTGATAAATGTCTTTTCTCCCCCGTCCAGTTGGGTTAGCATTTCGCTACGGCGCCCATTGAACGCGCCCATGCAAGGGGAGGAATTCGAATGGTTGCACAGGTGGCGCTACGCTCCGACGCGTGCAGCGCAATTCCCCCCGGCAGAACCAGATTCAACCGCGGAACAGGAATTCACGTATGAAACATCTGCTGCTGCTCGCCGGCGCGGCCTTTACCGGTCTTGCGGCGCTTCCCGCCGACGCGCGGGACATGTGGACCAAGGAACAGGCAAATGGCTGGTACGCCAAACAGCCTTGGCTGGTCGGTGCCAATTACAATAATCGCAGTGCGATCAACCAGTTCGAAATGTGGCAGGCCGATACCTTCAATCCGAAGGAGATCGACCAGGAACTCGGCTGGGCCGCCGACATGGGCATGAATGTCATGCGCGTCTATCTCCACAATATGCTGTGGGAAGAAGACGCCGCCGGGCTCAAGCAGCGCATGGAAACCTTCCTGCAGATCGCGGACAAGCACAAGATCAAGATCATGTTCGTGCTGTTCGACAGCTGCTGGGATCCCGATCCGGTATCGGGACCGCAGCGCCCCCCGATCCCCGGCGTTCACAATAGCGGATGGATGCAGGCGCCGGGCGCGGCGCGGCTGGCCGACAAGAGCCAGTACGGCAAGCTCGAAGCCTATGTGAAGGACATTGTCGGCTCCTTCGCAAAGGACAAGCGGATCGTGGTGTGGGACGTGTGGAACGAGCCCAACAACCAGGGCGGCGGCGGCGGCGCGTACAAGCCGACGCCGAACAAGGTCGCGCTGGTCGCCGGATTGCTCGGCCCCGTCTTCGAATGGGCGCGCAGCGCCGACCCGACCCAGCCGCTGACCAGCGGCCTGTGGATCGGGCAGAACTGGGACCAGCAGGACAAGCTCGACGCGGTCGAGAAAATTCAGGTCGACCAGTCGGACGTGATGAGCTTCCACGACTATAGCTGGCCCGAAACCTTCGAAAAGCGCGCCAAGCAGATGTTGAGCTATGGCCGCCCGGTCCTCGCCACCGAATATATGGCGCGCGGCAACGGATCGACCTTCGACGGCTCGCTCCCGATCGGCAAGAAGTACAAGATCGCGATGTTCAACTGGGGCTTTGTCGACGGCAAGTCGCAGACCCGGATGCCGTGGGACAGCTGGAAAAAGCCGTACACGCATGAGGAACCGACCATCTGGTTCCACGACGTGCTGCGCGCCAATGGCAAGCCCTATCGCCCGGCCGAGGTCGAGTTGATCAAACGGCTGACGACCGAAGCCAACGGCCCGCACCGCTGAGCAATGCGCCGCTGCGGAGCCGCTCGCAACCGGCTCCGTAGCGGCGCGCCCATTCGGGAACACCGCCATGCATCATTCTGACCGACCGCGCTTCGCCCCGGTCTGCGGCGTCGCGCGGCACGACGTGAGCAATCGCAAACACCGCGAGCGCATCGCCGAAGAGGCCCGGCTTCAACATCGCTTCGAACGCATCTGCGCGCGCGAACTGCTGGGCGACATCGACTGACCGCGCGCGACGCCGGACGGGTCTAGCGAAGGAGAGGGCGACCGCGTTGGCGGAAGTCCCGAAGCTAAAATTCGAACGCCTCGGTCACGCGGCGCTCGGCGACGAGGAAGGCATCTGCGACCAGCTTGATCGGGCGCAGATCGACGTCTGATTCGCCGCTGCGCACCAGTTCGGCGAAGCGGCGATAGAGGCGCGGATATTCCTCATTCGATCCGCTGACGATGCGCTCGCCAGGCAATTCCAGACGGCTGCCGCCATGCGTCAAACGCAGCGTGCCCGCTTCGGTATCGACCTCGATATCCCAGGTCTGCTCGCCGGTCTGGAGGAAGTCGAAGCGCGCATCGACCATTGCCGCGCCGCTGCGAAAGGTGATTTCTGCGGCGATCGGGCATGCGCGGTTGGCGGGCACATCCATCGTCGCGTGTAGCACGACCAGCGGCCGCGACAGGATGCGGGTCGCGATCGACAGCGCGTTGATCCCCGGATCGAACACGCCAAAGCCCCCGGCGGCAAGGATCCAGTCCTGCCCCGGATGCCATTGCCGGATATTCTCCATCCAGCGGATGCGCACCGCATCGATGCGTCGGCCCGCCAGCCAGTCACGCGCCGCATCGACCTCGGCCGCTTCGCGCGAGTGCCAAGTCGTGAACAGGCTGACACCGGCCTCTCGCGCGGCATCGGCAAGCGCCTCTGCTTCGGATACCGTCGCGGCGGGCGGCTTTTCCAGCATGACATGCTTGCCCGCGCGAATCGCCACCATCGCCTGTTCAAACCGTCCCTCGGGCGGCGTACACAGCGAAACCGCTTCGACTTCGGGACAGGCCGCGACCAGCTCGGCGATCGAAGAAAATCCCGCGACGCCATCGACGCGCCCATGACGGCTGGCGGTTGCGATCAGCTCGAAATCATCGGACCCTGCCAGCGCCGGCACATGCTGGTCGCGGGCAATTTTGCCGATTCCGATGAGCCCTAGCTTGATCCTGTCCACGCTTACCTCTTTTATACGATATATATGCTTCCTATCGCCGAAAATGCGCTATATCAACGCGCATGTGAGCGAACAACGGCGCGACCGGCGTTGGCGGGGAACCGGAGAGGGTATGGGTTTGGCGGACGACAAGGCGACATCGAAGACTCGCGGACTGCGGTCACGCGCATGGTTCGACAATCCAGAAAATCCCGACATGACCGCGCTCTATGTCGAGCGGTACCTGAACTATGGCATCAGCCTGACCGAGCTTCAGTCGGGCCGCCCAATCATCGGCATCGCGCAGACCGGCAGCGATCTCGTCCCGTGCAACCGCCACCATATCGAACTGGCCAAACGCGTGCGGGAGGGGATTCGCGACGCGGGTGGCATCGCCATCGAATTCCCCGCGCACCCGATTCAGGAGACGGGCAAGCGCCCGACCGCTGGGCTCGACCGGAACCTCGCCTATCTCAGCCTGGTCGAATCGATTTATGGTTATCCGATGGACGGGGTCGTCCTGACCATCGGTTGCGACAAGACCACGCCTGCCTGTCTGATGGCCGCCGCGACGGTGAACATCCCGGCGATCGCATTGTCGGTCGGGCCGATGCTCAACGGCTGGTTCAAGGGCGAGCGCACCGGATCGGGCACGATCGTGTGGAAGGCGCGCGAGATGCTCGCGGCGGGCGAGATCGACTATAAGGGGTTCATCGAGCTGGTCGCGTCGTCCGCGCCCTCGACCGGCTGGTGCAACACGATGGGCACCGCGACGACGATGAACTCGCTGTGCGAGGCGCTCGGCATGTCGCTGCCCGGATCGGCGGCGATCCCCGCGCCGCACCGCGACCGGCAGGAAAATGCGTACCTCACCGGCCTCCAGATCGTCGAGATGGTGCAGGCCGACCGCAAGCCGAGCGACATCCTGACCCGCGAAGCGTTTCTCAACGCGATCCGCGTCAACAGCGCGATCGGCGGATCGACCAATGCGCCGATCCATTTGAACGCCATCGCCCGCCATATCGGGGTCGAGCTGAGCCTGGAAGATTGGGAACAGCATGGCGCGGAGGTGCCGCTGGTGGTCAACCTCCAGCCCGCCGGCACCTATCTCGGCGAAGATTTCTACCGTGCGGGCGGCGTTCCGGCGGTGATGGGGCAATTGCTGCGCGCCGGGATGATCGACGGCAGCGTCGTCGGCGCGAACGGCAAGTCGGTCGCGGAGAATGTCGGCGATGCGCAGGCGGGCGACACCGATGTCATCCGCCCGCTCGACAATCCGTTGAAGCCCGCCGCTGGCCTGACCGTGCTGTCGGGTAATTTGTTCGACAGCGCAGTGATGAAATTGAGCGTGATCTCGCCCGAGTTCCGGGCGCGCTACCTCTCCGACCCGAACGACCCCGAAGCGTTCGAGGCGACCGCAATCGTGTTCGATGGGCCGGAAGATTATCATGCGCGGATCGACGATCCGGCACTCGGCGCGGACGACAGGTCGATCCTGATCATGCGCGGCGCGGGGCCGATCGGTTATCCGGGCGGTGCGGAGGTGGTGAACATGCGACCTCCCGCCGCGCTGATCCAGGCGGGGGTCCATGCGCTGCCGTGCCTGGGCGACGGGCGTCAGTCGGGGACGAGCGGCAGCCCCTCGATCCTCAACGCCGCGCCCGAAGCGGCGGTGGGCGGCGGCCTCGCGCTGATCCGTAGCGGCGACCGGGTGCGCATCGACCTGGGCAAGCGCACCGCCGACATGCTGGTCGAAGCGGACGAGCTGGAGCGGCGTCGCGCGGCTTTGGCCGCCGATCTGGACTATGTCCCCGCCTCGCAAACCCCGTGGCAGGAGATTCACCGCAACATCACCGGCCAGTTCGAGGGCGGTGCGGTGATCGAGCTGGCGGTCAAATATCAGCGGATCGCGCAGACCCGCGGGCTTCCCCGCGATAGCCACTAATGGCCGACGTTACGATCATCGACCGCGACCGTATCGACCGGCTGGGTGAAGGCCCGCTCTGGTCGGCGCGCGAAGATGCGCTCTATTGGGTCGATATTCTCGACCATCGCATCAACCGCCTGTCGCTGGCCGACAACAGTGTTACGACCTTCGAACAGCCCGATTATGCCGCCTGGCTCATCGAGCGGGAACAGGGCGGCTTTGTCGCCGGCATCGGCCTCGACATCGTCCTGCTCGATCTGCCCGCGAACCGCCGCATGTCGCTGGGCAGTGTCGATCGCGGACTCATTGGCAACCGCCTGAACGATGCCAAGGCCGATCCGCTGGGTCGGATATGGGCGGGGACGATGCCCGCCACCTGCGACCGGCCGAGCGGCGCATTCTACCGCATCGATCCCGATGGACTGATCGTCCATGCCGACGGCCCCTATACGATCGCCAACGGCCCGGCGATCGACCCTGAAGGCCGTTTCCTGTTCCATACCGATACCGCGCTGGGAGCCATCTTCCGGTTCGATATCCGTGACGATGGCAGCCTGGGCCCACGCACGCCATTCATCCTGTTCGAGCCCGGCTGGGGCAATCCCGACGGCATGACCTTCGACGCCGACGGCGGACTGTGGGTCGCATGCTGGGGGGCGTCCTGCGTCACGCGCTTCGACCCGCAGGGTACCCGCGAACGCGCGATCGCCTTGCCTGCGAGCCAGATCACCAGTTGCGCCTTTGCCGGGCCGGACCTCGACCGGATGTTCGTCACCTCCGCCGCCGATGGCGTGGACGAGGAGCATGGGGGGGCGCTGTTCGAAGTCGATCCCGGCTGTCGTGGCCGGGCGCCGATGATGTATCGCGGATAAAGCAGGAGAGAGATTCAAGATGGCAACGAAAAGCGCATATCTGGTGGCCGCCGCAGCCGCCTGTGTCCTGGGCGGCACCGCCGAGGCGGCGACCGCCAAGCGCGGCAGCTTCGGCAAATTGTCCGACGGGCGCGAGGTGGCGTCGGTCACGCTTGCCAACGGGCGCGGCGTGTCGGTGACGATGATCGCCTATGGCGCGACGATCCAGTCGGTGGTGATGCCCGACCGCAATGGAAAGCGCGCCGACGTTGCGCTCGGCTATGACAAGATCGGCCTGTACGAGACCAAGCCGCAATATTTCGGCGGGATTGTCGGGCGCTTCGGCAACCGGCTCGCAGAGGGCAAGTTCAAGCTCGACGGCAAGACCTACCAGACCCCGGTCAACAACGGGAAGAACGCGCTGCACGGCGGCACCACGGGCTTCGACAAGGTGCTGTGGGACGTGGTGTCGGTGAAGAGCGGCCCGACCGCGTCGGTCACCTTCCGCTATGTCAGCCGCGACGGCGAGATGGGCTATCCCGGCACGCTGACGGTCGATGCGATCCACTCGCTCGACGAGAAGAACCATCTGACGATCGAGTATCGCGCGACCACCGACAAGGCGACGGTCGTCAACCTGACCAACCATAATTACTGGAATCTGTCGGGCGAAGGGTCGGCGAATGGCGCGATGGGCCATGTC
>JBHYGP010000054.1:560-6483 GCA_051858935.1 Sphingomonas sp. | reverse complement strand
GAGCCGCACGAGAAGTTCGACAACAAGAATCTGATCGCGGTGATCACCCCCGCGCTGAAAGCGATCCGCGAGACCAACCCCGATCGCCCGGTCATCGTCGGGGGCGAGTTCTGGAGCGGGATCGACAGCCTGGCGACATTGCCGCTGCCCGATGATCCCCATGTCGTTCCGACCTTTCACTATTACGAGCCGTTCGACTTCACCCATCAGGGCGCGAGCTGGGTCAATCCGGCCCCGCCGGTCGGACGCGCCTATGGCACGGCCGAGGACGTTCTGCGCCTGAAGCGCGATGTCGAGAAGATCCGCGCCTATATCGCGCGCACCGGCAAGACGCCGTTCATGGGTGAGACCGGCGCGCACACCACCACCAGCCTCGACCAGCGTGTCGCCTATCACCGCGCGGTCACCGCCGCGTTCGGTCCGATGGACATCGGCATGTGCAGCTGGGCGTACAGCAACACCTTCCCATTCTATGACAAGGAGAAGAAGCAATGGCTTCCGGGTCTACGCGGCGCGATGGGGCTGCCGGAATGAAGCGCGCACTGATGGTCGCGGCGGCGCTCGCCGCGCTGGCACCCGCCGCCGTCATGGCGCAGGACCAGCCAACGGCCGAACTTCAGGCGCTGGACGATGCGCTGCCCGGCACGCTGATCAACGATCCGTCGCGGATGGACTGGGCCTTTTATGGTGCCGAGCAGAAGACGAAGAATGTGCAGGATCCGTCGATCCCGGGCGGCGGTGCCGCCGTGCGGGTCGAGGTGCCGCGCGCCGGGGCCAATATCTATGACAGCGGTGCAAACGTGCCGATCCGGCGCGGCATCGCGGTGGGACGCGACGTGACCGTGGCCTTCTACGCCCGCACGGTGAAGTCCGAGGCGCCGGGCGGCAAGGGCAAGATCGGCGTGCGCTTCCAGCAGAATGCCGCGCCCTATGCGGGCTTTGGCGACACAGTGCTCGATATCGGCAGCGAATGGGCGCTGTACGAAGTCACCGCGCGATCGGACAAGGCACTGCCCACCGGACAGGCCGTGGTCGGCCTTCAGCTCGCCGGAGCCAAGCAGACCATCGAGATCGGCCAGGTCATCGTGGTCGAGGGCGCGACGAGCATCCGCACCACCAAGCGGGTCGAGACCGCCGCCGCGCCCGACCCCGAGCTGCCGCCGCAGCTCAAGGACAAGGGCAAGATGCTCAACGATCCCGCCAATCGTGATTGGGGGTTCCATGGCGCGGGGCAGACGACCAAGGCGACCGTGACCAATGTCTATGGCCGCGTCGGGACATTGTTCAGCGTCGCGACGGCCGGCGCCGCGCCCTATGCGTCGGGTGCCAGCATCGCGTTGGACGAGGATATCAAGGACGGCGATGTGCTGCTGGTCGCGGTGCTTGCGCGGACGCTGTCAGCTGGCACACCCGATGGGCAGGGCTTGCTGTCGGTGCGCATCCAGAAGAACGCCGCGCCCTATGACGGCTTCCTCGACAAGCAGGTTCAGGTCGGACCGAATTGGCGGCTCTACCAGTTCCGCACGCAGGCCCCGATGGACATCGCCAAGGGAGCCGCACAGCTCGCGATCCACACCGGCGGTGCGCGGCAGGAGATCGAGGTCGGGCCGGTCTATGTCATTCGCGAAGAGGCGGTGCTGAACCCGTCGGGCAACTGAATGTCGCGGCGGTGGCGGGAAGCTGGTAGCGAGGCGGCATGAACGATCCGGTTTCCAGCATCGTCATCGTCGGCGGCGGCACCGCAGGGTGGATGGCGGCCGCCGCCGCCGCGCGCTTCCTCAACGACGGCAAGCGCCGCATCACCCTGGTCGAATCCGATGCGATCGGCACGGTCGGGGTGGGTGAGGCGACGATCCCGCCGATCCGCGAGTTCAACCATCGGCTGGGCATCGACGAGCGCGAGTTCGTTCGCGCGACCGGCGCGACAATCAAGCTGGGCATCGAGTTTCTTAACTGGGGCCGGCAGGGCGACCGCTACATGCACCCGTTCGGCGAACTGGGGCATGATTTCGAGGGCGTGGCGTTCCACCAATATTGGTTGAAGCACCGCGTCGGCGCGCTTGAGGACTATTGGATGGCGGCGCAGGCGGCGCGGCGCGACCGCTTTGCCCATCCCGCCCCTGATCCGCGAACGCCGCTGGGCGGGCTCGCCTATGCCTATCATTTCGATGCGGGCCTTTACGCCGCATTCCTGCGCCGCCGTGCCGAAGCGGGGGGCGTCGCGCGCGTCGAGGGGAAGATCGCGTCGGTCGAGCGCGATGGCGAGAGCGGGCATGTCGCGGCGGTGGTGCTGGACGATGGCCGCCGCATCGCGGGCGACTTCTTCATCGACTGTTCGGGGTTCCGCAGCCTGTTGCTCGGCGACGCGCTGGGGGTCGGCTATCGCGACTGGTCCAACTGGCTGCCCTGCGACCGCGCGATCGCGGTGCCGTGCGAACGCGCCGATCCGCTGACCCCGCTGACCCGCGCCACGGCGCATGATTTTGGCTGGCAGTGGCGCATCCCGCTGCAGCACCGCACCGGCAACGGCATCGTCTATGCCAGCGCGTTCGGGAGCGAGGAGGCGGCGCGCGAGACGCTGCTCGCCAACCTCGACGCGCCCGCGACCGATGCGCCGCGCGGCCTGTCCTTCACGGCAGGGGTGCGCGAGCGGCAATGGGAGGGGAATGTCGTCGCGCTGGGCCTGTCGGCCGGGTTCGTCGAGCCGCTCGAATCGACCAGCATCCACCTGATCCAGACCGGCATATCCAAGCTGATGTGGCTGTTCCCCGACCGCAGCATGGGTGCGGCAGGGCGCAACGAATATAACCGGCTGATGCACGAGTCTTACGAATATGTGCGCGATTTCATCGTCTTACACTATAAGGCGACCGAGAGGCGCGACACCGATTTCTGGCGACATGTTGGGGAGATGACCGTCCCGGACAGCCTCGCCGCCAAGCTGGAATTGTGGCGCGTGGGCGCATCCGCCGCTATGACCATGACCTGTTCGGCGTGCCGAGCTGGGTCGCGGTGCTGCTGGGCCAGCGGATCATGCCCGAAGGCCACGACCCGCTGGTCGATTCGATGGACGACGCGCGCGTGACCGCAGCGATGCGCCAGATCGCCGCGACCTATGCCGATGTGGCGGGACAATTGCCCGGCCATGCCGACCAGATCGCGGCGATGGTGCGTTAGTTCACGGACACGCGATCACGCGGTCCGCCGCGGTGCCCAGTGCAACGCGCGACAGGCTGAAGGTGAATGCGCCTTCGCTGCGCAGCACGAAGGGTGCTTCGACCCGGCTCAGATTCGCCCCACCGGCAGCGAAGCATTTTAGCGGGACGCCGTAGCTGACCCAATCGCCGATCTTCGCGCCCTCGACCGCAGTTGCGCGCACTGCGGCATTGCCGATGCGGAAGCTGACTGCACCAACAGGCTTGGCATCGACGCGCATCGTCGCGACCAGCATGACATCGCCATTAGTCTCCCGCGTCAGGTCGAGCGGCGCCTGGGTCGCGACCGCGACATCGGCATTGCCCGAGGCGATGGCGAAGCGGCGCGCGCCTTCCTGCACGACATGATCGACCGCGCTCACCCGCACCCGCCCGCTCGCCGCCGCCGCCGGAACCGTGGTGATCCGCGTCGAATCCGCCGGGTCGCCATAGACCAGCAGCGACCACGACGCGGGGGGCACGCCGCCCGCGAAATAGACATTGCCAGCATCCTCGTCGGGGACTTCGCTGTCCTCGGACAGCGGCTTCCACGGCGTGGCCCCGCCCGCGAGCGTCAGGCCATAGCCGAACGGGAACAGCGTCGGCCCGTCGGCGCGCGCGGTGGCGGGCCAGGCGACGGGCAGCTTGCCGGTGAAGTCATAGGGCGCGCGGCGATCCTTGCGCTGGACCAGCAGGTCGGCGATTCCCGCCCCTTCCGACCCCGGCAGCCACGCGACGACGAAGGCGTCGGCGGCGTTGAGCTCCGGGTTCATGAACAGCGGGCGACCGGTGACCATCATTGCGACCACCGGGATGCCCTGCGCCTTGAGCTTCTTCATCGTCTCATAGGGCTTGCGCAGTTCGGGACGCAGCTGAAGCGTTTTGAGGTCGCCCTGGAACTCCGCATAGGGCGTCTCGCCGAACACCACGATCGCGACGTCGGGCTTCTTGGCAAACTTGCCGTCGGCAACCAGCTCGGCGCTGCCACCGGTCGATGTCACCGCGCTTTCGAGACCCTTCCAGATCGAGGTTGCGCCGGGAAACTGGTCGTTCTTCACCCCCGTGCCCTGCCAGGTCAGCGTCCAGCCACCCGACTGACGCCCGATATCATCGGCGGCATCCCCGGCGACCAGCACATGCGCGCCGGCCTTGACCGGCAGCAGCGAGCCATTGTTCTTGAGCAGCACCAGCGACTTGCGCACGGCGTCCCGCGCAACCGCGCGGTGATCGGCATGGCCGAGCAGCGACCAGTCGCCCGAATATTTGCGCGTCGACGGCTTGCCCGCCTCGAACAGCCCCAGCCGCATCTTGACCCGCAGGATACGCGCGACCGCATCGTCGAGCCGCGCCATCGGCACCTCACCCGACTTCACCTGCGCGACCAGCGAGTGCCAGAGCGGCTTCCAGCTGTCGGGCGCCATATACATGTCGAGCCCGGCATTGACCGCCTTCGGGCACGACGCATTGGTGCAGCCTTCGACCTGGCCGTGCGCATTCCAGTCGGAGACGAGGAAGCCCCCGAAATTCATGCGCTCCTTGAGCACATCGGTCAGCAGCCCCTTGTGCCCGGTCATCTTGGTGCCGTTCCAGCTGGAGAAGCTGACCATCACCGTCGCCACGCCCTGTTCGATCGCGGGGATATAGGGCGCGCCGTGGATGTCGCGCAGCTCGGTCTCGCTGATCCGCGCATCGCCCTGATCGCGCCCCTCATGCGTGCCGCCATCAGCGAGGAAATGCTTGGTCGAGGCGAGGACATAGGGGCCGGCGAGCAGGTTGGTGCCAGCGCCCGGCCCTTGCAGGCCGCGCACCATGCGTTCGACATAGGACGCAACCAGCTTCGGATCGGACGAATAGCCTTCATAGGCGCGGCCCCAGCGGAAATCGCGCGGGACGGTGACCGTGGGAGCGAAGGTCCATTCCTGCCCGGTTGCGCGGATTTCCAGCGCGGTCGCCTGCGCGATCTTTTCGATCAGGTCGGGGTCGCGCATCGCGCCAAGGCCGATATTGTGCGGGAACAGCGTCGCGCCGATGATGTTGCTGTGGCCATGGACCGCATCGGTGCCCCAGATGATCGGCACGCCGACGCGCCCACCGGTCTTGTCGACCGAGGCTTCGTAGAATTCGTCGGCAAGCTGCAGCCATTTGGGTGCAGCGGCGAAATCGTCGCCATAGGGACCGCTGCTGCCGCCATTGAGGACCGATCCGAGATGATAGGTGCGCACGTCCGCCGGCGTGACGCTGCCGATGTCCGCCTGGACGATCTGGCCAACCTTTTCCTCGACGCTCATCTTGGCGATCAACGCCTTGATCTTCGCTTCGACAGCGTTGTCCGTCTGTTGCGGCCAGGTCGGGCTCGGCCAGATATCGGGGTTCACCGGGCTTTCCTGCGCGGCCAGCGGTGCGGCCAGCGCGGCGCCGAGCGCCAGGAGCATCAAACGCTTCATCTATTCCTCTCCATGATGCGGATCAGTTGGTCTTCGGGCACAGCGCGGGCGGTGGGGTCGACGCGGTCAGGGCGAACCCCGCGCGCGAACCACCAACCGACCCATTCGCCGGGGGTCACGGGGTCGAAGTCGCGATAGGGCATCCGGCCGCGCGCAGCAAAGCCCTGGCGCAATTGCGCAAGATCCTGGGTCGGCATCCCGCCCCAGCGCTCGGTTGCCCAATCGATCGCGCGCTGATGGGCGATTGCGGTGCGGCGATTATATTCGGTGGCCTCGCGTGCGCTC